>CALVLG010000013.1 GCA_944336815.1 uncultured Bacilli bacterium
AAAGTGACAACGTTTAATTCGATTGTATCGCTCATTTTTTTAGTCCTCCCTCATTAGTCAAATAGTTTTCTCTTACTTCTTCTTTCTTAGCTTCATCATAAATTTGTTCTTTGATTGATTGTAAAAATTCTTCTTTACTTTCGTAGCCTTCCATTGCCAGAAATTCATCTATACTTTTGGCTGTTGTATAATCGTCTGATAAAGCATTAATAATGCGTGAATCATTGTGATAAGCGTTTTCAGTAGCCATGTTTAAAACCGTGGCCAAGATGGCATCGCCTTTTAATTTGCCATGTTCTTGGGCATAGTTTTCAATATTCTTGGCCATTTCATAATGATCATACTGTGGTTCAACATAGCCAGTGTTTTTATTTTGACGATAATCAATTCCTTCTTGAAATATTTTCAAAGCATCTTCACTTAGCGGTTGAAAAGCTTCATTTTGGGCCTGCCTTTCTTGAAAGGCGTTTTTGACATGTAAGGCATTAGCGCCTAAACTTAAAGACAACACACCAGCAAAGACAAAGCGCTTGATTAGTCTATTCATTTTGGCTTTTTGAATTCGTTCTTTTCTTTCTTTAGCAATTTTGTTTCTTTCGCGAATATTGGCTTGTTTTCTTTCGTTTAATTTTTTCCATTTGTTTATATCAACTATATCAACATGTTGCAAATCTTTATTTTCCATCTCATTCACCTATTTTTAGGATACTTTTTTGCCTTTAAAGTGTCAAGCAAAAGGAAGAAAGTTGACAGTTTTGGACAGTTATAGACAGTTTGCTTAGTTTTTGATATGATTATACTAGTGAGGGTGATTAGATGAATACAAGCATTTTTAAAGCTTACGATATAAGAGGAAAGTATCCCGATGAAATTAATGAAGAAGTAGCTTATGTAATTGGACTTAGTTATGGAAGTTATTTACAAGAATTTTTAGATAAAACTAAATGTGTTATTGGCATGGACAATCGTTTATCTTCGGAAAGTTTAAAGGCGTCTTTAAAAAAAGGACTTCTTGCTTCCGGTATTAATGTAATTGATTATGGGGAAATTACAACACCAATGCATTATTACACAAGATATATGGAAAACACTTATGGTATTATGGTTACGGCTAGTCATAATCCTAAAGATGACAATGGGTTTAAGTTTTCTTTCGATCCTTTAGCTAACGCACGGGGAAAAATGATTGAAGATTTTAAAGACTATACTTTAAAAGGAAAGTTTCGGCAAGGACAAGGAATGTGCGAAGAAAGAAATTGTCAAGCAGTCTATTTAAAATATTTAGAAGATAATATAAAGATGGGAAGTAAGCAAGTTAAAGTTGTTTTTGATCCTGGTAATGGGGTTACATCGACGATTATTAAAGAGGCTGTGTCGTTATTTCCAAATATTTTACCAACTTATATTTGCGATATTAGTGATGGGACTTTTCCTAATCATCATCCTGATCCAGCCGTGGAAGAAAATATGCAAATGTTAAAAGAAAAAGTTTTGGAAGTTGGCGCGGATCTTGGGATTGCTTTTGATGGTGATGGGGATCGCTTAGGCATTATTGATAATGAAGGAAAATTTGTGATGGCGGATCAATATATGATTGTGGCCATTAGAAATATGTTTAATGATGTTTTAAATAAAACTTTCTTATGTGATGTAAAATGTTCCAAAAGTTTAACTGATGAAATTGAAAAACTGGGCGGAAAAGTGTATATGAGCCGAACAGGAACAAGTTTTACGGAAGCAAATACCAAAAAAATGAATATTCCTTTAGGGGGCGAATTATCGGGCCATATTTTCTTTAATGACCGGGGCCCAGAGGTTTGCAGTGCCATTTATGCTGGGCTACGTTTTATTGAAATTTTATCCAAAACTGATAAAACATTTCCGGAATTATTAGAAGGAGTGACAACTTATATTTCAACTCCTGAGATAAAAGTGCCATGTGCTAATGAAAAGAAATTTTTGGTTGTTAATAAAGTTTTAGATTATGTCAAAGAAAAACAATATCCTTATTTGGATATTGATGGAATTAGAGTTAACTTTCCTACAGCATGGGTTTTAGTACGAGCAAGTAATACGGGGCCTAATTTAACTTTACGGTTTGAAGCAACGACAAAAGAAGAATTGGAAATAAAGCAAAAAGAATTTACAGATTTAATAAAGACTATTCTGTAAATTCTTTTTTTAAATGCTATCCAAAGCAAGTTTAATCATTTTGTCTAACGAACGTTCCCGTTCTTCAATGCT
This sequence comes from uncultured Bacilli bacterium, assembly GCA_944336815.1. Taxonomy (GTDB): domain Bacteria; phylum Bacillota_I; class Bacilli_A; order RF39; family UBA660; genus Ventrenecus. The sequence goes on from CALVLG010000013.1 coordinate 2,245, forward strand.
CAAAAATGTTTTTTCAAATTTACTATCAACAACAGTTAAGATAGCCGCGGCTTCTTTTTTAAAACTATCAGCAATATGGAACAAAGCAAATGTTTCCATTTCTTCGCCATATAAATCAATGTTATCGGGCACACGTTTTAAAACATTTTCGTTATCGGAATAAAAGCCAAATTGTTCAGTACACATAACACAGCCTTCGTGCATTGGTATGCCTTGTTCTGCGGCAGTTTTTCTAATTTGGTTCGTTAGACTTTTGCTTGGATATGCAACATGAGTTGGATCACCATTATAGGAATAAGCAAAATTAGCTTCCGTATAACTTGATGTTGCTAAAATTAAGTCTGGTACTTTCACTTTGCTTTTTAAACCACCACATGTACCAATGCGAATTATTTTTTGAACGCCAAAGAAATAATATAATTCAAAAGCGTAAATGCTCACACTAGGCATGCCCATACCATGGCCCATTACGGTTACTCTTTTGCCGTTGTAGTATCCCGTATAGCCAAGCATATTACGTGCACGATTAATTAATTTGGCATCAGTTAGAAACTTTTCGGCAATATACTTAGCTCTTAGGGGATCGCCTGGCATTATACATACTTCAGCAATATCCTCCTTTGAACATTCAATATGGGCTGGTTTAATATGCTCCATGACTTTTGGTGCTTCCACATCTATCAACTCTTTTCTATTCTTAAAATTACTATACCAAGAAAAAGAAAAAAAGATACAAAAAAATGTCAAGTTTAGCTTTTCTTGACATTATTCTTTACAAAAATTTGATTGAGGTAATTTGCAATTCTTTGACATCATCACTAATATTTTTAGCTTCTTTTACTAAATCGGTCGATAAATATTTTTTTAAATCATCGGGGAAAACGGTTACAACTGGTTTTAGAATCTTTGTGGCTAACAAAACACTAGCAAGAAGATTAGCCCCAGAAGAAATACCGACACCAAAGCCTTTTTGGGCTAACATTTGACTTACTTTAATAGCATCTTCATCTTTTATTAAAAAAATTTCATCAACAGCTTCTTTTTGAAATAAAGGCGGGATAAAATCATCACCAATGCCTTCGATTTTATGAGGCCCCAAAATTTTTCCCTTACTTATTAAAGGCATCATGTATGGTTCTAAAACGCCAACTTTTAGATTAGGGTATTTGGTTTTTAGACGAGCACTGATCCCCATTAGAGTTCCTCCTGTCCCAACCCCACTTACAAAACCACCAATTTCTTCGGGGACCTGGGCTAATATTTCTTTTCCCGTTGTTTCATAATGGGCAAGATAATTAGCGTTGTTAGCAAATTGATCAGGATAATAAGCTTGATGGGCAAGCGAAAAAGCTTTGGCTCTTTTAAAACATTCGGCAAACCCGCCTTCTTCTTTGGAAACTAAATGAAGATGAGCATTATAGCTTTGCATAATTTGTTTTCGTTCTTCACTAGCCCATGATGGCATGAAAATATCAACTGGATAGCCATAGTAAGCACCTAGGGCACTTAAAGAAATTCCGGTATTACCACTAGTTACTTCAACAATAGGGGTTCCTTCTTTTAATAAACCTTTTTTTCTTCCTTCTTCTAACATGTAATAAGCAACGCGATCTTTAATGCTGCCCGTTAAACTATACATTTCTAATTTGGCATATACTTTATAAGCTTGGCCTTTAAAGGTGCCGTCAATTTCAATCATTGGGGTATTGCCAATTCCTAATTCTTTCATTTTTTTAGCTCCTTACTAATTATTGTATACGAAGATGATCGTTTTGTGTAAAAAAAGTGATTTTTATGCTAAAATATTTTTAAGGTGATGATAAATGGTAAGTGGATTTAAAATTGAAAATAATGAGGTAATGGAAGCCAAGGAACGAAGCAAAAACTTTTGGCTTCATTTAGAAAATCCCAGTGATGAAGAAATAGCAAAGTGGATTGAAGGATTACCAATTACAAAAGAAAAAATAAAAAAGGCTTTAGATAAATCGGAACTTTCGCATGTGGAAATAGTCGATGATTATATCGTATATATTATAAACATTCCTTATTTACTAACAAATGGTCGTAAACGTTATCGGACTTTTCCAATTGGTATCTTTTTATTTAAAGAAGGAATTATCACAACGTCTATTCTTCCACATCCGATTTTTGAAGATATGAAAAACGATGGCTTTAACCATTTATCTTTTGATAATCATGATTTGTTTCCAATGCAAATTATTGGTAAAAGTACGGAATATTATTTAAAATATTTGACGGAAATACAAGAGGATATTCGTTTAAAAGAAAAAGATTTATTACGCGCGACAAGCAATAAAGATTTGGAACATTTGCTCACTTTACAAAAAAGTTTACTTTATTTTACAACTTCTTTACAAGGAAACAGAACAATTTTAGATAAGTTAGAAAACAATTTAAAATTAAGTGTTAAAGAAAAAGATACTTTAAAAGATGCCCAAATAGAAATAAGACAAGGAATTGAAACGGCTAATATATGTCGGGAAATATTAGAGAATACGATGAATACTTATAGTTCAATTATTTCAAATAACTTAAATGATATTATGAAATTTTTAACTTCAATTACTTTAATTATTTCGATTCCAACAATGATTGCTTCTTTCCTTGGCATGAATGTGTTTTTAGGTGATTTTGGCTCTAATCCTTTTTCTTTCTTGTTAATTGTTTGTTTGTCTTTCTTTGTCTGTGTTTTATTAATTCTCTTATTAAAAAAGAAAAACTTGTTATGAGTTTTTCTTTTTCTTTGGTTGTTCTTTTTTTAGTAAATCTCTAATTTCTTCTAATAAAAGAACTTCATCACTTTTTTTAGGCGCGGCTTTTTCTTCTTCTTGTTTTTTGAAATGCATTAATTTATTAATGATTTTAACTAAAACAAAGATGCAAATAGCAATAATTAAAAAGTCAATAACACTTTGAATAAATGCCCCATATAAGATTTCTGTATCTTTGAAAGTAATAGAAAGATTGGAAAAATCAATACCACCTAATACTAAACCAAGGATTGGGGTTAAAATGTTATTTACTAAACTGGTAACGATAGATGAAAAAGCACCACCAATAATAACACCGACAGCTAAGTCAATAACATTGCCACGGGCGATGAATTTTTTAAATTCCGAAATATTTTTTTTCATATAAACTCCTCTTTCGGGAAGTATTTTATCATACTTTCGACTTTTTTTCATTTCTTTTTGAAAATACTAAAAAGTTTATATATCATAAAAATTGTTTAATCTAACTTAGCTAAAAATAAATTTATTTTTTTGCTTTTAAATATTTTTTTAGTAAAAAGGCCATAAAATATGGAAAAGTATAAAACTTGCCATTATAGCCAATATTTTTATTACACAATTTAATACCGTATTTAATATCGGGATAATGCTTATCTTCTAGTAATTTGTTTAAAGATATAGTTGAATTATCATTTGCTTTTACTTCAATTGGAATTAATGAATCTGGATCGCGAATAAAGAAATCCATCTCTAATGTTCCTTTTTCATTTTTATAAAAATATAAATTATAACCTTGTTTGACTAGCATATCAGCGACAACATTTTCATATATAGCCCCTTTATAAGTATTGAAGTTTTGATTTTTTCTTAAATCTTCTTGAGCTTCCTCATCTAAAGAACCAATTAATAAACCAGTATCACCAAAATAGATTCGATAATTGTTAGGATTATAATTTCCTTTCAAAGGTAAACATAATTCATTTAGAGCATAGCTTATATTTATAATTCCAGCACGATTAAGCCAGTCTAAAACGCCAATATATTCCCTGTTTCTTGCGCCTTCTTGAATTTTAGTGATTTGAAATTTTTTATTTTCGTTGCCAAGAAAAACAGGAATATTTTTATATATAGTTAGAATTTTACTTTGATCCAAGCCTTCAGCATATTTGGTAATATCTTCTTCATAATCCAGCAAAATTTGTTGTTGCATTTTTAAAATACCACTGAAATTTTTGTTTTCGATAAAATTGCTTACAATCGCTGGCATGCCACCAACAATCATATATTCTTTAAAATTTTCCGCCATCACATCATACATTGTCTTTGTAAGAGGAATTATTTTTAACATGCTATTTAACATGTCATCTATTACTTCTTCTTTATAACCTTTAGCCCAAAGAAATTCTTCAAAATCCATAGAATGTAAAACATAATCTTCTTTATTACCAACACTATTTGATTCAATTTTTCTATAATTGATTCCCATAAGAGAACCTGAGCAAATCACATCATATCGCCCATCTTCGTGAAAAAATTTGAGGGAGGTCGCGGTATTTACACATTCTTGCATTTCATCAAAAAAAAGCAAAGTGTTTTCAGGAACAATCTCTATTTCCGGGCGTCTAAGAGTTATTTCTTTAAGAATTGTATCTACATCAAAAGATTGATCAAATATTGTTTTAAACTCGGGGTTTAAAACAAAATTGATTTCAATAAACACTTTATAATTTTTTTGCCCAAAATTTCTAATTGCATTAGTTTTGCCAATTTGTCTTGCCCCTTTTACAATAAGGGGTAATCTTTTGGGATTTTGTTTCCATTCAATTAAAAAATCATCTATTTTTCGTTTTAGTCGCATAAATTTCACCTCTTTAAATCAAATTTATCACATTTTTCCGGGTATTTCAAGGCTTATTTTTCACATTTTTCCGACTATTTTACTCCTCTTTTATCACATTTTTCCTTTTATTTAACAATGCGACACATTCAATATGTTTTGTAAAAGGAAACATATCATAGGCTTTTAAAGAAATTATTTCATAATTTTCTGCTAACTTTTTATAATCTCTAACTAAAGTTTTAGGATTACAAGAAATATATATAATTTGGTCAAACTTTTGGGCATTTAACAATTGGCAGACATTTTTATGCAGTCCTTCTCTTGGTGGATCAACAAGAACTTTATTGCCTGTAATAGATATTTTATCGATAATGTTTTCGACTTTACCAACATGAAATGAAGCATTAGTAATTTGATTTAATGAAGCATTGTAGGTGGCATCTAAAATTGCTTTAGGGTTTTCTTCAATTCCAAGTACTCTAGCTACTTTTTTGGCCAAAGGTAAACTAAAAAAACCGACGCCACAATAAAAGTCATAAACAATATCGTTTGGTTCAAAAAATGATAACACATCGGTTAATATTTTTTGGGCAATGAAAAAGTTAGTTTGAAAAAAACTTTCTTCATGTACTTTATATAAAGTATGATTAATATTCATATAGAAAAAAGGTGTTCCATAAACACATTTATGATTGATACTAATACCCGCAATTTTATGGTTGGCTGTTAAAGCTTGAGCAATTTTCACTGGCTCTTTTGTAATAATATCTAATAGTATTTCTTCATTGGTATTTATCCTAATAATTAATTCCCCATCTTGGAAAGAAAATAAGGAAAAATCTTTTAAAAGGTTTTGAATTACAGGTGAAGCAATAAAACAAGTTCTAATAGGTATAAAATCATGGCTTTCTTCTTTGTAATAACCTAGTTTACCTTTTCTTACTTTAACATTTATTTTATTACGGTACCCCAAACTTTTATTAGCCGGGATAATGGGAATTTCTTTTTCATAAGATAATTCTTTTTGAAAAAGACTTTTTAACATCTCTTGTTTTAATTTTAAAGAATTTTCATAAGAGACATGGGAAAAAACACAGCCTCCACATTTTGTGGCAAAGGGACAAAAACTTTCTGTCCGGATAGATGACGGTTTAATAATTTCTTTAGCTTCATATATGGCATATTTTTTAGCTTCTTTAAGTAACGCTCCATTTACGACTTCTTGTGGTAAAGCGTGTTTAATAAAACAAACTTTGCCATTTTGATAAGCTATACCTCTTCCTTCATAATCCAATTTGGTAATTTCAAAAGTCATGTTATCACCTGCTTTTACTTTATCATAAAATCATTTTTTTGACTAGTTTTTAGGTTTAAATGAGAAAGAAATGTTCCATACTATTTTTAAGGTGAATTGTAATGGAAAATGAAATCGTCAAAAGAATTAGAAAAGACTTTAAAAAAACAGTCGATTTAGTTATTAAACCAATTAAAATATCTTTATTAGATACAATTTATGTTATTTATTTGGAAAGTGTAACTGGCAGCGACAAAGTAAATGATTATATTTTAAAAAATGTTAGTTTTTTAAATTTTTTAAAACAAAAGAAAAAAATGGATTTAGCCAGTGTTATTCCTGCACCTAATACAAAAGTTTTAAAAAATGCTGACGAAATCGAATTTTATTTAACAAATGGTTTTACAATTGTGATTCATAAAAAAGATATTTTAGCTTTAGAAACAAGAGCTGAAATTCAAAGGGGCATTCCTGAGCCAACAACTGAGCAAACTATTTTTGGTCCCAAAGATGCTTTTACGGAAAATATTCAAATTAACTTAGGGCTCTTAAAAAGAAGGGTTAAGTCCAAAGATTTAAAAACCGAAAGTATTGTTTTGGGAAGAAAAACGAAAACAATGATCGAAGTTTTATATTTTGAGGATATTTGTGAAGAAGATTTAGTGCAAAACATTATGGAAGAATTAAATAAAATAGATGTTGATGGAATTCTTGATTCTGGTAACATTATGGAATACCTTTCGTTAGAAAACAAAACTCATTTTCCAACCATTATTAAAACAGAAAGACCTGATAATACAGCGAAGGCTTTATTAGAAGGAAAAGTGGTTATATTGGTTGATACTTCCCCTTTCGCGTTGATAGTACCAAGTTTTTTTAGTGATTTTTTAAATCCAATCTCCGACAATTATAAAAAAAGTAATAATATTAATTTTTTAAAAATATTAAGATTGGCTTGTTTCTTTTTAACGATTTTAGTTCCGGCAATTTATATTGCTTTATTAAATTATAATCCCGAGACGATTCCAACCAGTCTTTTGATTAATTTTAGTACCCAGCGGGATAGTGTTCCTTTCCCGGCAATTGTTGAAGCCGTTTTAATGCTTTTTATTTATGAAATATTAAGAGAAAGTGATGTACGTTTTCCTAATTCTTATGGTAGTGCGATTTCGATTTTAGGAGCTCTTATTTTAGGGGAAGCAGCAGTTACAGCCGGATTTGTTAGTCCAATTATGATTATCGTCATAGCTTTTACTTTTATTACTTCTCTTATTTTTACTGAACAAGAAATTGTGAATGCAGCACGACATTTTCGAATCTTATTTTTACTAAGCGCGGCTTTTTATGGGTTATATGGCATCCTTTTTATGTTCTTGTATTTTTTAAGTCATATAACCGAATTAAAAAGTATGGGCAAACCTTATTTTTATCCAATTGCTCCTTTTGATAAGGTTTATCTTTTTAAAGGTTTATTTAAACGAAAGATTACTTTAGATACTAAACGAAGTAAGTTATTAACAAATAAAAACTACACTAAACAAAGGAGGAACTTATCGTGAAAAAACTTTGGGTAATTATTTTTCTTACTTTTTTCTTAACTGGATGTTTTGATTATCAGGAGCTTAATACTCGGGCTATTATTTCGGGGATTGCCATAGATTATGAAAATGAAGAATATCTTTTGAATTTAGAAATTTTAAACAATAAAAAAAGTGAGGGCGAAGAAAATGCCAGTGCTAAAACATATTATGTAGAAGGAACGGGACAAACAATAAGCGAGGCTTTTAGTAATTGTCACTTAAAAATTGCTAAAGAACCTTATTATGCCCATTTAAAAGTTGTTATTTTAAGTGAAAGTACAGCGAATGAAAAACTAAAAGAAGTTGTTGATTATTTTATTAGAGAGCCTTCAGTACGCAATATTTTTTTACCGGTTGTTAGTAAAAATGCCGCGGCAAAAGAGATACTTGAAAATACTTCAAAAGAAAATCCAGTGGTTAGTACAGCTATTCAAAATTTAATTTTAGATAACAAAGCAAATGATACGGTCAGTGTTTTAAAAGACTTTGAGGTATTTACAGAAGAATTAATTAATCCCTATTTAGATGGCTATATTAATACGATTAGTAGAGAAGAAGATACTCTTTATTTAGCTGGTATTGCTGTTTTTAAAAACATGAAATTAGCAACTTACTTAGATGAGGAAGAAACTAGTTTATTAAACGTGTTAAAAGGGCAAACTAAAAATTATGTTTTAAATAATAATCAAAGCGATAATGTCACAGCCATTGGTCTTTATGATAATTCTTTAAATCTTTCTTTTACGGAAAAGGGACTTGTTTTTAAAACAAAGCATCAGGCTTCTTTATTAGAAACTACTTATTCCTTGGATTTACGGAAGAAAGAAAGTTATGAACAGTTGCAAAGAGAATTTGAACCAATTTTAAAAGATAAAATTGCTGCTTTGTTACAAAAACTAGTTGCTAAACAAATTGATCTTTTGGAAATTCAAAATACATATTATAAAAAGTATAAAAAAACTTTAGATAATTGGTATACATTAAAAGCTGATATTGAAACAACAATAACCCTTAATAAAAACGGGTTAACATTCGAGGTGATACAATGACAAATTCCAAACAAATAGCAATTACTTATTTTTTAGGACGGGCTTTATTTATTGGGTTTGGCTTTTCGCTTCTTTGTAAAATGTTGCAAGAAAGTGTTTGGGTTTCGGCTTTAATTGGCACGGTTATAGGCTTTTTGTTTTTACTCTTTTTGCAAAAATACAAAGAAAAACATCATGATGAAACAATATTAAGTAAAATTGCTTTCTTTCTTTTTAATCTTTTTATTTTTATTGAATTAGGTTTTATTTTAACAACGTTTTGTTCTTCTTTTTATTTAGTGAAATCACCAACTTGGTATATTATTCTGCCGATTCCTTTTATTATATATACTTTAACTAGAAAAGGTGTGCAAACTGTTTTAAAAGTAGCGGAAAGTTTGTTTTTAGGATCACTTATTTTATATGTTTTAGTAATTTTTGGTTTATTTAAAGAAATCAATTTTAGTCATTTTACACCGATACTTACTAAAAGTTTAAAAGATATTTTATTAGGTTCTTGCTATTTTGCTATCTACTCTATAACCCCGTTTCTTTTACTTTGGAAAGTAAACACTAATAAAAATTTAGCAAAGATGTATTTGTTTTCAATGTTAGGAATTATTCTTATTGCGGTGTTTATTTTAGGTGTATTAGGGCCTAATTTAGCTAAGATATATCGGTTTCCTGAATATATGACTTTGAAGAAAATTAAGTTATTTAATTTTATTGAAAAAGTTGAAAATATTATTTCTATTTCTTCTTTACTTGATTTGTTTTTAACCATGGCTATTTGTGGGATTAATTTAAAAGATTTGTTGCCGGATAAAAACAAGAAAATTGTTTATCCTCTTTTTTTAGGTCTTCTAGCTCTCGTTATTTATTATTTTAGTATCCATTATGAAAAGCAGTTGTTTATTTATACATATTTACCTTTGATATTAGGGGGTGGAATTATTATTTGCATCCTTACTTCTTTAATTCATAAAAAAAGAAAGCATTAAGATTTAATTTTTAATGCTTTCTTTTACTTCTTCGCCATCAAGGCTAAAACTTTTGGCTTCTGTAATATATACGGGAATAATTTTGCCAATATCATTAGGACTACCTTTAACATTAACTAGTTTCATTGTATCTGTATAACCATAAAGTTTAGTAGAATCTTTTTCACTAACCCCTAAAAGTAAAACAGGAACAGTTTTAGATAGTAATTTTTCATTACTTTCTTTAGCATAGTTATTGATTTTTTCATTTAAGATATATAATCTTTCTTCTTTTTCTTCTAGTGGTGTTTCATCTTTCATTTTAGAAGCTGGTGTACCTTCTCTTGGACTAAAAATAAAAGTGTATGCTCCATCAAATTTACAAGTATCAACAACTTCTAAAGTGTTTTTAAAATCTTCTTTTGTTTCACCAGGGAACCCAACAATAATATCCGTAGTAATCGCGACATTTGGAATGCGTTCTTTCATTTTTTTAAATAAATTAATATATTCATCTTTGGTATATTTACGCCCCATAAGTTTTAAAATACGATCTGAACCACTTTGTAATGGTAAATGAATATAAGGCATGATGTTTGGATATTTAGCAATGATTTCAATCATTTTATCCGTAAAGTTCCAAGGATGGCTAGTAACAAACCGCACACGAGGAATATTAGTCTTAGCAACTTCTTCTAGTAAATCCGCAAACTCATAACCATCTTTTAAATCATGACCATAAGCATTTACATTTTGACCTAGCAAAGTAACCTCTTGATAGCCTTGTTCTTTTAATGTTGCCACTTCTTTTACGACATCAGCTAATTTTCTACTTCTTTCTTTCCCACGAGTATAAGGGACGATGCAATAAGTACAAAATTTATCACAGCCATAGATAATATTAACCCAAGCAGTAATGTTAGAAGCTCTTTTATAAGGAATATCTTCATATATATCCCCTTCCATACTATATACTTCAATATCTTGTTTTTTACTGTTTGCTTCAATTAATAATTGGCCTAATTCATGAATATTATGGGTTCCAAAAACGATATTGATGTAAGGATGTTTTTTGATAAGTTCTTGGACAACACCTTCTTCTTGTGACATACAACCACCAATCGCGACTATTACATCAGGTCTTTCTTTTTTTAAATGTTTTATGCGACCTAAATAGCCGAATACTTTATCATGGGCATTTTCACGGATTGCACAGGTATTTAAAACAATAACATCAGCATCTTCCATTTCCACACTTGGAGTCATGCCAAAATGTTCTAAAATGGCTTCTATTTGTTCCCCATCATGTTCGTTCATTTGGCAACCATAAGTACGGAGAAAATACTTTTTGCCATTAAATTTATCACTAGCATACATAGGATTTTTGTAAGTTTTAACTTCTTTATTGGTTCTTTCTTTAGCTTTTTTTAAATCAGGTAAATTCATTCTTCATTCCTCATTTCTATTTGGTTTTAATTTTGGCTAACACAGCCCGATTAGAATCAATTATTTCTAATAATAAATTACGATGTAATTCGTCGTTAACATGAGCATATAAAAGATTATTGGTAAGAATCGTTTGGTCTAATAATGCAATCAACGTTATGAAATAAAGGGAAAAAGAAACAGATTGGCACGCTTTTAAGGCTTCCTTTGGCTTTAAAGAATTAAACATCAAAAAGAATCTTTTTAATTCTGCTTCAATACTATCTCTTTTATATAACGCATATTCATAATATGGAATACGCGCTTTTAAAATTAGGTCTTTCTCATCGGCTAAAATGTTTTCATAAACTTTGGGTTCTAAAAAAGGGATTGTATAAAACAAATGATTTTTCAACATAATATATTCCATATTTTTAACTTTGGCCATGAATAAATTAGTTGTTTCAATAAATGCTTTACCTAACACAAAATCAAAATACTTTAGTTCATCCCGACTAGAGAACGCTAATTTATGAGAAAGTTTAGTTTGGAGTTCTTCTTGGGCAAAAAGGGAAAGACGTTCATAAGCGGCTTCTTTGGATTGAAATAGCTTTCGGGCTAAAAAAACTTCTGGATAGCTAGAAGAATGGGAATATGGATATGCATCACATAAAAATTTGGCTAAGGAAGAAGATATATTTTCTTTAATAAATTTTTCAATATCATCTTTTTGATTAGCTATTTTATCCCTTTGTTTATAATATACATTTCCTTTCCCGGAATTAAATTCAATCAAACAAAGTTGTCTATATAAAGAGGCTAACTGATTATATTTTTGAATCAAACATTGTAAATTATCCATTTTTTCTCCTCAACGTATATACATCGCTTGGTCTAGTACTCAAGTTTAATTTCCAAAATAACGATTCACCAGTTTGAAAATCATATATTTTTTTAATTTTATTATCATCTAGCATATATACATTTTTAATGTCAGAGTATCTTTTTAAATAACTAAATAAAAATGCTCGCTCAACATAAGTTAAAAATTCTGGGAGATAAACATTTTTCATATTATCGTTCTTAAAATCTTGAATTACTAGTATCGATTGTTGGCTTAAGAAAAAGTATATAGCTTCTTTTAAACTTAAAAAATATTTGCGAATATCCATCTTTTCTAAAAATTCATTATAAGCGTCAACAAGCACATCTTCATCTAAAATTGGCGCTAGGATGCTAAACGTAAAAATTTGGTTTTGGACAATAAAAGTAGGACAATCATGAATAAATTGCGTTTTTTCATCTGAAAATTCTTTAAAAGCTGGAATATAAAAACGCAGAAAATCTTGACCGTGAAATGGGTATTCGGCATATTCGTTTTGAGAAAAGAAACTTTTCCACATTTTTGAATATTGCAGTATTTCTTTGGTTATTTTTATTTGTTCAGGCGTCATTTCATCATGAAACCATAGACTACCATTCCATAATGATGGTTTTTGAGTCTCGTTATCATGTAAAAGAATTAGGGCTTTATCTTGCTTATGACCAAAAATGTCTTGACATGTTTCATATTGATTAGCTTCATTATATTCATGGCTTTTTATTGTCCCGTCAGGCATGATATATGTGATTGGACTTGCAAATTCAAATAATTCCATTGTAACTCACCTTCGTTATATGTATAGTTTATATATTTTTACGAAAAAAGCAAGTAAAACTTTTAGGATACACGATATGGATCGTTAAAAATTTCATAACAAAATATGCGTGCATCCTTGCTTTTATTTATAATCTATTTACGGTATTTTAATTTTTCTTTAGTTTGTTATAGTAAATGGTTTATCTTTTGTTCCTTCACCACCGGTCACTTTAACAGACGCCTTCAAAAAAACAACCGGTTTTACTTCACGGCCAGCAGAATTAGCATCATTTTGGTAAGCTCCACCACCAGATCCTAGACGCATAACTCCTTTAAAGTTTTCAGCATTAAAATAATCATTAATACACGGAGTTAAGGTCCATTGAAAAGTGTTATTAATGTTTACCCAATCATTAGCATGACAATCACTATAATCAGTTCGATCCCAATAATACAAATCTGTTTCAAAACAATTTTGTTGATTTGTTTTACTACCGCCTTTTGTAGCATAGCCATAGTCACTTGGATACATTAAACCTATTTTGCCTGTCCATTTAGATTGATTACCTGTTAAAACTTTGGTACTTCTTTCATTTTTATAAACTTCATTAACATTTACAATATATTCTGTGCCGCCAATATTCCAAACAGCATTATCAATCAAGGATTTGGCTAAATTATCCATATTATTTAGATATTGGCCATTTAATTCTTTTTGAAGACTGGCATTGGACCAATCATTTTTATTTTCTGTATTCCAAGCATACTCGCCAATGGACTCATCTTTAATAAGTTTTATCCTAGATTCAATTTTACCTGTTCCATTATCAATATTATTCATAACACCAATCATACGCCACGTTTCGTTGTTAAATTGAAAATAGTTTTTTGGAGCTTTTCCAATATATCTAACATTATGATCAGCAGTGTTATCAATCATTAATTCGCTACTATTTTTAGATACATTCTCTATATAACATTGAGCAGCACTTTTTCCACTTTGGCAACATTCACGTAAAATTTTAGCAAAGTTTAGATATTCATCTACTTTCACACTAGAATAATAGTAATAACAACCAATAGGCGATGTACAAGTATTGCCGCTTTCATCCATTGCATACTCAATTACTAAACGATAACCTGCTTCATCATCTAACGTTTTTAAATAATTTAATAAAGATGTATTAGAACAAATCATGGCTGTATCATCACGATTACATTCCACTATTTCTGATATATTACTCCCAAACAATATAATACTTTCAATATGTAAATCCATCCACATATTTTCTAAAAAGATTTTTTCATTACTATAAGATGAACCAAATAC
>CALVLG010000014.1 GCA_944336815.1 uncultured Bacilli bacterium
TATATAAAACCCAAAAGTATCATACTCCTCTTTTCGTTTTTCTTTTTTAGCTTCATCTTTTAAAGAGACAAGATTTGGTTTCATAACTAAGTCATCGGCTAAATCACCTTTTAATAAAGCATAGTTAATTGCCACATCTAAGTTATCTTTCATTGTCGGGTGATTTAAGCCAAATAAATCTAAGGCTCCAGAAGAAATTAGTGTTTCGATAGTTTTTTTATTCACTGATTTACCATAAACTCGCGCGACAAAATCTAAGTAATCAGCAAATGGACCTTTAGCTCTTTCTGTTAAGATATTTTTGATTGATTCTACGCCAACGTTTTTAATAACGCCAAAAGGCATTAAAAGAAAGCCGTCTTTTATTTGGTAAACATCTGTACTTTCGTTGATGTTTGGAGGAAGAACCTTTATTTTAGCTTGTTTAGCTAAGGCTATATACTCTTTGGTTTTAGGGGCACTATCGATATTCATATTTAAGAGATTAGCGAGAAAATAAACGGGATAATATACTCTTAAATAAGCCATTTGGTAACCAATTAAAGCATAAGAAACCGAATGGGATTTATTAAAGCCATAGTTAGCAAATTTTAAAATTAAATCGTAAATGTTTTTGGCTAATGTTTTCGCATATCCTTTTGTTTCAGCGCCAGTTAAAAACTTTGTTTCGCCAGCTAAAATAACATCTTTTTTCTTTTTACTCATAGCTCTTCTAATCGTGTCGGCTTCAGCAAAGGAAAAACCGCCAATTTTAACTAATATTTGCATGATTTGTTCTTGATAAACAATAATCCCATAAGTTTCTTTTAAAATAGGCTCTAAATCGTGATGTAAGTAGGTTATTTTTTCTTTGCCTTCTTTTCTTCTAATAAAGGAATCAATGTTTTCCATAGGTCCAGGCCGAAATAAGGCAATGGCACTTACTATATCTAAAAAGTTAGTTGGTTTTAATTTGCGCAAGAAATTTTTCATTCCTTCGCTTTCAAATTGGAAAATGCCTACAGTTTTTGCTTCGCTAAAAAGTTTTAACACTTTTGAATCATTTAAGTTTAATTTATTTAAAGAAATAGTTTGGTTAGTGTTTTGATAAATTAAATCTAAAATGTTTTTGATAATGGTTAAATTACGTAAAGCTAAAAAGTCCATTTTTAAAAGCCCTAATTCTTCTAAATAGTTCATCGTTACCCCGGTTAATAAATCTTGGTTATTATAATGAATGGGGATAACGTTATCTAACGGGATACTAGAAATCACGACCCCAGCCGCATGCGTAGAAATATGTTTTTTTAAACCTTCTAATTTTAAAGATATTTGCATTAGTTCTTTTAATTTGCTTTGCGTTTTAAGCATATAGGCAACATCTTGATTGGCAATGTTATCTTTTAAAGAAAGTTTGGCATCAATTTTAGTAAGAAAATTTTCTAAAAGAGAATTATTTATTTCTAGTGATTTTCCAACACTTCGTAAAACGAGTTTACTTTTTAAGGTTCCAAAAGTCATAATACCAGCGACATTTTCTTGGCCGTAGCGTTCTTTAACATAGGAAACAACTTCATCGCGTCGCGTTTCTTCAAAATCAATATCAATATCAGGCATAGTAACACGTTCAGGGTTTAAAAAGCGTTCAAAAAGTAAATTGTATTCAAGGGGGTCAACATCTGTGATACCCAAAGAATAACTAACTAAGGAGCCAACGGCACTACCTCTTCCAGCACCTACTAGGATATGATTTTTTTTAGCATATAAAACATAATCATATACAATTAAGAAGTAATCAGCAAAGCCCATTTTTTCAATTACAGCTAATTCATAAGCTAATCTTTTGGCATAGTTTTCTTTATGAATGCCTTCATTTCTTTTTAGTAATCCTTTACTGGCTAGGGCTTTTAAATAAGGAAAAGAATCAACATCTTTTAAGTACTTAGGAATATAACGATTGTTTTTGGGAATATGTAAAGTAGAAGAAGAAAGAAAATCGGCTAAGTATTCATCGTTTATCATTTCTTTTTCATAATAAGAAAAGGCATTTTCATGATAATCTTTTTTATTTATTAAACTATAGGCCGTGTTATCATTAATACTAGTTAGCATATTAATATAAAAACTATCTTGTTCTTTAAAAAGAAATAGATTGGGGCAAAACAAAACTTTATCTGTTAAAATATAGGCATTGTTTTTTTCATAATCGTTTGTATAGCCAATATATAAATAAGGAAACGTTTTGGTTAATTCTTGGTATGTTTCAATATATTTATAAGGTAAGATGATATTAAAAAAAGACGCATTACTAGAAAAGTCGATTATATTTAGGGTTTGTTTTTCTTTTAGGGTATGAATCTTTAATAGTTCTAAATAGCCATCATAGCCTCTTGCGTACACATAAAAGTGATATGGTTCTAAGTCAATTTCTAAACCAATTAAAGGGGTAATTTGATTGGAAATGCATGCATCATAAAATTCCATTACTCCAAATAAATTGTTATCGCAAAGGCCACAAGCTTTAATATCTTTGGCTTTTAAGTAGGTCATTAGAGTGGGCACGGTTATTAAACTTTGCATTAAGCTATAATCTGTTTTTACTTTTAATGGTATGAACATGTGCCTCACCCTCCTTACATATTTTAGTATATCAATTTTTTAATAAAAAAACTAGCAACTGTTTTATGGTAACATAACCAGACTAGTTTATTTTATTTTTTAACAACATTTAAGCAATTTGTTGGTTAATTTTTTTGGCTAATTTTAGACTTGCATCAACATTTTCTTTAGAGCATTTTATTTCCTTTGATAACCAATCTGTTTTTTCATTATAAGGAAGACAATGGTTTAAACCATAGATTGTTTTACTAAAAATAATTAAATAATCAAGCCCATTTTGTTTATACTCTTCCGCATTTAATATTGAAGCACCAATTAGGCTAATTTTTCGGCTTGCTAATGGCTCTAATGGGACTTCGATATTAGCAAGGTTAGTAAAAGGATATAGCTTTGTCACTATTTGATCAGCCTGCAATGAAAAAGGCATTTTTGATTGACTCAATGACATAAAATCATTATCTGGTAATAAGCATTCATTAAACTCGTTTAAAATGGCAAGCATACACTGCACTTTAATTCTGGTTTCTTGAAGATGGAAATCAGGATTTTCACGGTAAAATAAACGATATGCAGTAATTAATACTTTATCCGTTTCATTTAATAAAACCGCGGTTATATTTTGTAAAGCATCTATTTGTTTTAATGTTTGATGATAATTTTTTGTCATCTGTTCAATTAATGAATAGGCCATTGGAAAAGAAGCAATTTGATAATAAGCAACATCAATTCCCGTCTTTATATCAAAATGAATTTTATATTTATCTTTTTCTTCTTTAACAAAAGATGTTAAACGGCCGTTTTCATATTGAACTTGGACAATTTCTTTGTCATTTTGGCTTTGTAATAGCAGATGTTTCTCGGTACAGCCGGCAAAAATGGTCCGCATAATTTTAATTATCTCTAGTATGTCATGACGATGGCTGCGTTTCAAAAAGTCTTTGGCTAACATTTGCTGTTTATCAGCATCAATATTTTCGGTATAAGTACCGAAGTATTCAAATAATAAATAATCATTTTTAGAGACCAACGTCTCTTGAACCCTAATATTTTTCAAATTCATTCTCCTTATAGCCTTATTATACATTATTTTTTTAAACATGAAAATAACAACCACATAAGCTTTTCAATGATTTAACGTTGACTTCTTTAGTATATTTTGCTAAAATCTTTAAAGAAAAGAAACACGGAGGTGAAAAGTCATGGCTAAAAAAGTTACAACTAAAAAACCATTAACAGTGAATTCAAGAAGTAAAGCATTAAACGCTACTAAAAGAAGACAAAAATTAAATTTACAAAAGAAAACCATTAACGGAGAAAAAGTGATTATCAGTGCTCGTGAAGCAAAAAAAATAGCATAAGAAAACAGTTAGAAAAAATCTAGCTGTTTTTTAATTTGGCAATTTGTTTATTATAATCATCACTCATACAAACGTAAGAACCGCTGATCAAGATATTGACATAAGGTTTTACTAATGAGGCCGTTTCATTATTAATTCCCCCATCAATTGATATTTTAAAAGCTAAGTTTTGGGCTTTTTTTTGCTTGTTTAAAGTTTTTAATTTGGCAATTGTTTCAGGTAGAAAGCTTTGGCCACCACGGCCAGGATGGACACTCATCACAAGTACTTCATCAAGTTTAGGTAAATAAGGAAAAATCGTTTCAATGTTTGTTTCAGGATTAATGGCTAAACCCGCTTTGATATTTAGTGTCTTGATATAAGATATTTCTTCTAAAAAGTTAGGAATTTCTTTATGAATGATGATTGTTGTCGGTTTTAAAGAAGCTATTTTCGTAATTATGTCATGCGGATTTTCAACCATTAAATGAACATGAAGAGGTTTGGTAGCGTTTTTTAAAATAGAAAGATGGTCTTCAATACTACCAGTGTTTTCTAAAACAAAAAGGCCATCCATTAAATCAACATGGATATAATCAGCGATTGATGCAGCAATTTTTTTAATTGTTGTTTCTTTATTTACTTGACTTTTTAAGTATGATACGGCTATTTCCATTGTTACTTTCCTCCAACATTTTTTGATAACTTTGATAACGGCTTTTAGCTATTTGGCCAGCTTCTAACGCTTCTTTTATGGCACAGCCAAATTCTTTTAAATGTAAGCAATCTTGAAATTTACAAGAATATTTTTTGAATTCCATAAATGAAGAACGAATTTCTTCTTTAGTGTATTCTTTTAAATCTAAACTAGAAAAACCGGGAGTATCACAAAAAGCGATGTTTTTGGCAAAATAGATTTCTGTATGTCTAGTAGTATGCTTTCCACGATTTAACGCTTTAGAAATTTCCCCCGTTAAAATATTTAGGTTGGCATCTATTTTATTTAGTAAAGTGCTTTTACCAGCCCCGGTTTGACCTGTTAATACAACTAAGCTGCCTTTTAAAAAAGAAATTAGATTTTTAATATGCTCATTATCATATACTGGTAAATGCAAATTGCGATAAAGTTTTTTGATGCTTTGATATTCTTGCTTTTCTTCTTCGTTTAATAAATCGATTTTACTAAAATATAAGACTGGTTTCATTTTTGAAAGAAGAGCAAGAGAAATTTCTTTATCTAATAATAAACTACTATAGGCTGGTTTTTTCATGGAAGTTACAATTAAAACATAATCAATGTTGCAAACGCTAGGCCTTTTTAGTTCGTTTTTGCGGGGAAGAAGTTCCATAATATAGTTGTTTTGTTCATCAATCTGGCAATAATCACCAACGATGGGTGTTTTATTTTCTTTGCGAAACTTCCCTCTTGGGATGCAATCATAAGTTTTATCAGCAACTAAGACAGTATATAGATTGCTTATGTTTTTAATAATTTGTCCTTTTAACATAAGCCACTTTCTTCACATGTATCATCTGGTTCTTCTGAAGTTGCACTTTTTACAGCAACCGTGATAGTTATTGAAGTGTTACCTTGAATAGAACTTCCGGCTATTCTACTCTGTTCAATAACTGTTCCGGCAGGATGAGAATTATCTTCTTTTTCTCTTTTATTAACCGTGACATTATATTTTTTTAAGTAGGCAACAACATCTTCATAAGTATAATCACCGTTGGTAAAATCTGGATAAACATTAATATTTGGAATATATAAGGTAACATAATCGCCTTCAGCTACTTTTTCACCAGCAACTGGCGATTGTTCAATAATCGCATTTTCTTCGTATTTTTCCATATCCACATTCCGAGTTTCAACGCGTACTTGTAATCCCATAGCTTTTAAAGCGCCTTGGACTTCTAAATAGTTTTTACCGGTATAATCTTCTAAAGTGATAGATGGATCACCAGAACTTACCCATAAAATGACTTCTGTTCCGGATGTTCTTTTAGTGCCAGCAAGAGGCGAAGTTTTTACTATTTTACCAAGTTCTATTTCTGCAGAAGCGGTTTGTTGTTGTTCGGTCGCAACATTAAAGCCAGCATTTTGTAAAGCGTTTATGGCATCATTAACGGAGTATCCGGTTACGTCTGGAACTAATATTTCTTTGTTAGTAGTTAGAGCTGGTATTAGGACAACAATCGTCGTAATGGCCACGATTAAAAAGGTAAAAATAGCTACAAGAACTATTAAAAGTTTGTTTTGTTTTTTTAAATCATTTTTCGTAATTTGTCGAGCCAATATTTCCTCACTACTTTCTTTTTTAGGTTCTTCTTCTTTTTTTATTTCTTTACTTTTTTTCTCATTCTTTTCTGGTTCTTTAACGACAGCTTCTTTTTTAGGCTGCTTAGTTTTGGCTTCTTCAGTTATTTCTTTATATGGCAATTTTATTTTTTCTTCATTTTCTCTACTTTCATCTAAACATGTAAGTAAGTCGTTGTGCATCTCTCTAGCATCAGCATAACGGTTTTTAGGATTTTTAGCCGCGGCTTTAATCACTATATTTTCAACACTTTGGGGAATGTTTGGTAACTCTTCTTTAATAGATGGTAAAGGTTCTTTTAAATGTTTTAAGGCAATTTCAACGGCATTATCACCTTTATAAGGAAGTTTGCCCGTTAAAAGTTCATACATTAATATGCCCATAGAATATATATCGCTTTGTAAGGTACTACCTTTACCGTTTGCTTGTTCTGGTGGCAAGTAATGAACACTACCCATTATCGAATTTGTTTGGGTTAATTGGGTTGAATTCATTGCCATAGCGATACCAAAGTCCATTATTTTTACTAAACCATTTTCTAATATCATGATATTTTGCGGTTTAATGTCACGATGAATAATGTATGAATCATGGGCTACACTCATACCATCAGTAATTTGTAACATAATATCAATAACTTCGCTTAAAGTAAGTTTGCCCCGCTTTTTTATTAAGTCTTTTAAGTTTTTTCCTTCTACATATTCCATCACAATATAGTATTGACCATGATCTTCACCGACATCATATACTTCAACGATGTTTGGGTGGGTTAAGCTACTAGCTGATAAGGCTTCTCTTTGAAAACGGCGAACGAATTTTTCGTCGTTAGCTAAATCACCACGTAAAACTTTAACGGCAACATCACGATCTAAAATGGTATCATAGGCAAGGTAAACATTAGCCATGCCACCTTCTCCTATCGCTTTAATTATTTGATACCGATCACTAATCTTTTGACCCCTCATGATCATTGTTCTTCACCTTCACTTTTCAAAGCTAAATAAGCTACCGAAATATTGTCTTGGCCCCCACGAGCATTACATTTGCGAACAATTTTTTTTACTTTTGCTTCAACGCTCATTTCTTCATCTAAAACTTTTTCGATTTGTTCATTAGTAAGCATATTAGTTACACCATCACTGCAAAGCAAGATTGCATCAATGGTTTTTTCAACTTCAAAAATATCAATTTCAACTTTTGGCGCTGCCCCTAAGGCTTTCATTAAGACATTTTTCTTAGGGTGATTTCTGGCTTCTTCAAGCGTTAAATCCCCCGCTTCAACAAGTAAGTTTACTAAGGTATGGTCCTTTGTCACTTTATGTAAACGGCCATTTTTTAAGACAAAGCCAGACGAGTCACCAATATTACCAAAAATTAAAAATTCTTTCGTTAAAAGAGCTAAAACAAGGGTTGTTCCTAGGCCAATTGAATCATGATGACTATTAGCATAAGCAAGAATTTCTTCATTAATTTCGCTTACATTATCATTAATCCAGCTAACAGCGTCTTTTAAATTACCGATACTACTTAAAGCTGAAAAGCGTTTGCCAAAATGGGTTACAGCAAGGCTAGATGCAACTTCACCTGCTCGATGTCCTCCCATGCCGTCAGCGACAAGTAATAAGTACTCATCATTACTATTTTTAACAATTGTTACTGAGTCTTCATTATGACTTCGTACTTTTCCGGCATCAGTTAAATAATATGATTTCATAAAGCCACCTCTTCATATAGTTTACCATATATACAGCATATCAAAAAAAAGCTTTTTCGTCTATTCTTTCAAAATCAAGAGTTTATTTTTTTTGATATTTCTTTTTCTATTATACGTTTTATTGACAAAAAAAGAAGAACTTTCTTTAATATAGTGGCATGAAAAAAGAAAGCTGTTTTTGCTTTCCTCCCTTTAGTTTGTTAAGGTGTTTTTTTCTTAGCTAGCGAAAACTATATTTTGGCAAACTCGCCACATTTAGGTTTTAACATTTTTTATTATTCGTTTCATCTGTTTGGCCCCAATCTTCGTAAGGGTTATGACCATTTTCGAGTTCCCATTTAATATGATTATCTCGGGCATTTTTTACAGCCACGCACCCATTATTAGATGTAGCACTAGCGCCATCGGTTACAACAAAAAATGGCAAGTTATATTTTTGGGCTATTTCTTTTACTTCTTGACAAAATTGTCTGGCTAGAGCTATTTTTTTACTATTGTCATTATTCATGATATTCCTTGTATAATCAATCTTATAGAAATTATTGATTAATTCTATAGTTGATTAATCCTTTCTATATAGTATTTTTGATTTTGTGATACTTGATTTTCAAAAGCATCATAGTTTTCAAGTATTATTTTTCTTGTTAATTCATCAGTTACTGGTGCTAATACATTGCCGTGTCTAACAAATACACAGGATAGCTTTAGACCTTTATCAACTAAATAATACGGCTTATTAGAACCACTCATCTCTTTTAAAATTATCATTTTTTTCAGCAATTTTTCGATCGCGCAATTTAAAATTCATTAAAAACGAACTATTACTAATTCAAACAAATATCAATCTGATGCCCTAAAGGAAGAAATAGAACAAACTACCAGCTCGCCTTTATTTCTTCATATTTTATACTTTCACAAACAATATATATTAACGGTTCTTGTTCATCACTTGCAAAACATATAAGCTCTTTATTGTTTAATTTAATATATTTTATAAATGCCTCTTTTATATAATCCCATGCAAACATTTCTTTATTATTGCATTGTATAACGTTATCCAAAATCATCCTCATTTTTATTTTATTAGTTTGATAAGTGTTATCCTCTTTTAAAATAGGTTCACCAGACCAATAAACATTAATTAAAAGTTCTATTTTCGATTCGGAAATATTATAATTAACATTTGTAATATAACTATCATGAAATTCATGGTAATAGTGAATAAATTCATCTAAATTATCTTTGGTTATTTTATTCATGTGACTTTCCTCCTAACAAATTAAATGTTTCTAAATGGTATAAACAAATTAATTTATATAAATAATTTATCATAATTTTGTACAAATTAAAACTCCAACTGCAAAAGTTAGAGTTTGATATCAATCTGGTGCCTTGAGGGGTTAGATACTGAACCCTAGATTAAGTCAGTACCATCATCTCAGTACAGTAACAATATATTATACATTTTTACAATAGTGAACAATTTTTTAACAATATTCTAACAATAATATAACAAATTTTGTTATAAAATATCTTTAATAAATATATAGGTGTTCGCTTGTTTTTTAATACATCCAATAGTATACTTTTTATGGGAAAACTTAACTGTTGAGTACTTGCCAACTTCTTATGGGAAGGAGGCTTGATAGTTATGAAGAAAAAAGATTTACTAATCTCATTTCTGATACTAATTATCATTTTATTAATAGTTTCTTTAATGATTCTGTGTATAAAAAAATAGTACTCAATCTGCAATAGATTAAGTACTGAACCAATTATTTAAGGTAAGTACTCAACTTGGCAAAGTTAAGTATTTCCCTTTTTTTATTTTATGCAAGTTTCCTTGACATATTCATAATAACATAAAAAAGAACTTTTGACAAGTTCTATTTATAAACTTTCATCTGTTCGCTTGTTTTATAAATCTACTTATTATATAATTTTAACAGGAACATTTGATGTGAGTGTCGTCCTCCAATCTTGAGAAAGAAAGGAGGTAGATAAAGATGAAAACTAAGACTTTTATAATAAAAGTTCTAAAGCTCATTGCTATCATTTTGTTACTTTCTACCTTACTGGTGTTAGCAATAAAAAAATAGACACTCTTCAGCATTGATAGAGTGTCAATTCTATTAAACTAGAGGCGACATTCACTTGCAAGATCGAATGTTCCTCTTTTTTATTTTATGCAAGTTCACTTGCTTACATACTAATAATAGCATAAATTATTTAAATTGTCAAAAAATTCGTTTACATTCTATTTATAAATCCGAAACACCTAAAGGTTCAGATTAAAATCTCATGGTGCTTGTGGTGAGAATCGAACTCACACGATATTGCTATCACTGGATTTTGAGTCCAGCGCGTCTACCAGTTCCGCCACACAAGCAAGATACGAAAAGTATATCAAAAAATTTAATTTTTTTCTAGTACTTTTTCGTTTTCATCTTTATAAATTGAAGTAAATAGTTCTTTAGCTTCGCTTTTGGCTTCTTCAACTTCAAATTTTGGCAAATCTTCTTTGGTAGCCAAGCCAAAATAATCTAAGAATTCATGAGTTGTTGCATATAGATTTGGCCGGCCAGGCATTGTACTTTTGCCAGTTTCTTTAACAAGCCCTTTAGCAACTAATTTTCTTAAAGTATAATCTGAGGCAAGGCCGCGCATCTCGTCAATTTCGGCTCTTGTAATTGGTTCATTATAGGCAATGATGGCTAAAACTTCTAAAGCTGCTGGACTTAAGGTGCTACTTTCTTCATTAGTTAAAAGTTTTTGATAATAAGCCCGGTATTCTTCTTTGGTAGAAAGTTTGAAAGCATTTCCTAAATACCTAATCCGTAAGCCGCGATTATCACTTTCATAATTTTTTTTTAAATTTAATAAATGCTTTTTAGCTTCTGCTTCATTTATTTCTAAAATTTGGCATATTTTTTCTAAAGTGATGCCTTCATCACCTTGTAAAAACAATAATCCTTCTAATACACCTTCTAAATTCATTAGATTGCCTCCACTACTATTGGTTCAAAAAGTTTTTTTTGCTCTAAATGTATTTCTTTTTGTTTACACATTTCTAAGATGGCTAAAAAGGTTGTGATTATATAATCAGGTGATGCTTCTTGAAATAAATCAGCAAAAAAGCACTTTTTTCGCTCTTTTAAATAACTTTTAATATATTCAACTTGGGTTTTAACACTTAATTCTTTATGAGTTATTTTAGTTTCTAATGGTTCTTTATAACGAACTCTTGTTAGAACATCATTTAAGGCTTTAATTAGATCATCAACGCTTAGTCCATCATTTAATAAAATCTCTTTATCTTGAAATTCTTTTAAATTTTCCGGAAACTTAGTAAAGATTTCTTTTCTTTTGGCTTCAAGTGTTTGCAAATCTTTTGTAATATTTTTATATTTTTCATATTCAATAATTTTTCTTTTTAAATCTTCTTCACTAGTTACGGAATACTCGCTTTCTTCTTCCTCTTCTTCATCTTTACCTAAAAGTTTTTTGCTTTTTAAATGAAGTAAATTGGCAGCCATGACAAGAAATTCACTGCCAACATCGATATTAAGTTTTTGTAAGGAATGAATATAGTTTAGATAAGATTCAATTATCTCGCTCATTTGAATTTCATAAATATCTAGTTTTGTTTCTTTGACGAGGTGTAAAAGGAGATCTAAAGGTCCATCAAAGTTTTCTAAATGAAACTCCATATTCATGTTAATCACCCTAAATAATTATACAAAATTTTTAAATAAAAAAAAAGCCCTTTGCTTACTTACAATCGTAACCGAGGGCTGATACTTCAAAAGCAACGACTTTGGCTGAAGTATCTAATGGATAATATATGTCTTTTGTAAAGTTTTTCCGGAATTGTTCGGTTGAAATTTCTTCAAGATCAATGTTTGTTTGGAAAGAAAAACCGGTTGTTAAAGGTGTTAGACGAACTGAGACACCAGAAATATCTTCGTAAGTTTCGGCTAAAATAGTATATTCAGTTAAAATTGTTTCATATTGAGAATTGGTATTTTCATAACTAGTTACTTCTTCAGTTTCTTTTAACAAGTATTCTTCCTCTTCTAAAGCAAATCGATAATAAATAGTTTCGCTATCTTTGGTACATGTAAGAGTTGGAACTTCATCAATTTCAGTTAAATCTACATTAGGATAATCAGCTTCATCTTTTAAAGTAATGGCTACTTTAACTATAGATGATGGGTTAATATTTTTTAATGTTCTAGAGAAACTATAAACAGTTCCTGTACTAGTTGGTAGTAAACGAATACGATCAAGCAATAACTCATCATTAGTATATAATTCTAAATAGTATTTATTGTTGGCAAAAAAGTTGCTTGAAGATTCTGTTACAACAGCTTGCAATGTAATTGTATTATTAGCCGAATCTAAAACAAAATTATTAAATGTTACTTTATCTAAAACGATAGATAAATCTGGAGTTAAAGAATAATATTCGGTTTCGGTTACTGGTTCATCACTATCACTTGGTGGTGATATAGGTTTATCATTTCCATCAACAACAATTGGTGGTTCAGGTGAAGAAAGTGATGTTATCCATTCCGATAAATACGGCAAACAGACAATGCAAATTACAAATATAGCTACGCCAACAATGGCAAATATTGGCCCATTTTCTTTAGTTTCTAATTGGCCGATTACCGTTATAGATAACGGTTCTTTGTTAATAACAACAGGTTCTTTCTTCTTTTTATTCTTTTTCATTTTCATCAACTCTACTGGTATTATATCAAAAATCAAAAAAAAGAAAAAGGTCTTTATTAGTTTTTAGGTTTAAAAAATAAGGTAAATAGAAAAGCAAAGACGACAGCACTAACAAGGGCAAGCGAACTTTTGCTAAGCAAGCCGCCCGCAAGTCCTAGAACACCTATTTCGTGGAATCCTATAATTGCCCCTTGATATAACATGTGGCCAAAGTTGGCAATTATTAAAGTTGCCCCGGCACCGCCAAAACGGATTAATGGTTCATAAAGGCCTAAAAAAGAAAGAAAGGCGCCTAAGACTACAAAAATCGAAGTTATATGTCCTGGTGTTAGTTTGGTGTTATCCATTAAAACTTCGGCCAGTAAACAAAAAGTTCCAGCAACTAAAAAAGCATTAAAGAATATCATAAATCCACCTCCAAACTTATAGCATGGGCGACGGCTGGAATAGATAATTTTTGATTAACAAAGAAAGGGTTATGTAAAGAGCCAGTCCCAATTAATAGTATTTTTCTGTTTTTACGTTCTTTCATTACTTTATTAAAAAAATATAATGGTAAAGCTACTGGGCCACTAGCACCGGCAAAGGTTTCTTCTTGACTTTTTAAATATAAGTTACATCCAGCATCGATATGATTAAGTATTTTTAAACCGTAAGCTCTGGTAACATAATCTTGTAATATTTTTGAACCTACGCAGCCTAAATCACCCGTTAAAACTAAATCATAATATTCAGGTGTTCGATTTAATTCTTTTAAATGAGTAACATATACTTCGGCCGCTGCTGGAGTCATAACGGCACCCATGTGCGAGGCATCAAGACACCCCATATCAATTACTTTACCGATTGTATAGCTATCGATTTTTATGTTAGAAACTTCTTTTGTTAGTAAACAACTAACGGCTCCTGTGGCTGTAAAAGTAGTTGTTTCTGGTTTAGGAGCGCCATATTCAATTGGAAAACGAAATTGTTTTTCAGCATGAAGATTATGCGAAGAGGTTGTACAGATTACATTTCCTCTTTTTTTATTATCCAAATACTCTGCTGCGAGAATAAGCGCTTCAACGAAGGAAGCACAGGCTGAATATACACCTAAAAAAGGAATGCTGTATTTACTAGCAGCATAGGAAGAAACACTTATTTGATTCGATAAATCCCCACTTACTAAAAGGGAAATATCGCTGTGAATGAGTTTGTTTTGTAATAATAAGTTATCAATTGCTGTTGTCTGCATTTTTATCTCGGCTTGCTCAAACGTTTTTTCGTTAAAATAATAATCTTCTAAAATTAAATTGTAACCTTTTATTTTCCCCTTACCTTCTACTGGGCCAGCAATACTATATGCATCTTTAAGATAAACGTTTTGGAATCTTTTGCTAGCCATAGATGATCACTCCTAGGACACCTAAGAAAAAGCCACTTAATATGCCATATAAAATAACACTGCCAGCAAGTTTAAAAACAGACGACCCTATACCGGTAATAAAGCCATCTTTACGGTAATCTAAAGCTGCACTTGTAACGGAATGAGCAAAACCAGTTGTTGGTAAAAACAAGCCTGCTCTACATTTACTTACCCAGTTGTCAAAAAAGCCTAAAGCCGTAGCTAAACTAGCTAAAAAAATAACGAGAACACAGAGCCAAGAATAAGAAGCCATAACTTCCATGCCAAAAGAATTTTGGAAAATAGTGACAATAATTTGACCTAAAAGACCAATTAAACCACCTACAAAAAAAGCAATCACAGCATTTTTCCATTTGTTTACCTTCGGAGTATATTCGTTTACTAATTTTTGATACTCTTCTCTTTTCATTTTTTAATCACCTAAAAATAATATGGCACAAAAGAAAAACGTTATACAAAAAAAGCATTCTAGTTGAATACTTTTTACTTTAAAATTTCCATAATTTGTTCTTTAGTTAAGCCACTTATTTTTGACATAGTGGTCATATCAATGTTTAATTTTTGCATATTATATAACATGCTTTTTTGGTTTTCAGCTCTTCCTTCAGCTATTCCTTTGGCTCTGCCTTCAGCTCTTCCTATGGCTAAGCCTTTTCTTCTTCCTTGCCTTAAGCCTTTATTCATTCCATAATCAAATGCTTCTTCTTTCCATTTGTCTTGGATATTTTTAAATTGCCTTAAATCATCTTCATAAATAAATTTTCTTATCCGATCTTTCAATTTCATTAATTCTTTATCTCCTTTCACAATTTGAGTTAATTCGGCAATATTTTCAGTTTTCATCATGGTAAAAATTTTATCGAGTCTATCACTTATGCCTACATCATAACAGTTGGTTTTTAATTTGTCAAGATTAAAAATTGTTCCTTCTATATCTTCGGCAATGATTGTGTTTTGCCATTTTTCTTTAAAGAGATATTCAGTTTTAAAATCTTTAATATATGCGAGTTTCACGTGTAAACAAATATTATACTGACTTACTTTTACTTGTTCATTATACGGTTTACCAATTGGTAAGGCTGTCCCATATATTCGGGATAAATAGACTTTACTTTTTGTAAAATTGCTTTTAGTTAAAGTATGATACATTTCAATATTTATAATTTCACCAGGAATGGAAGCTAGTATATCCGATGTTAAGGACTTGTTTTTTAGCGTCGTTTTAGTTAAAGGTGTGCCATTTAATAACCTAACCTTATTTTGATAAAAACCTTTGGGTTTTCCTTTTAATTCTTCAATTAACATTTCTAAAAAAATAATGTTTTCTTTTTTGCCAAACATTTCTTTAAAAACTAAATCTGATGCTAGATTACTCATCTGTTTTTACTCCTTTCTACTATTACTTACAAGAGAAAGACGTAATTTCCTTTTTTTTATGAAAAAAACTTAGAAATTTTTCTTTTTTCTAAGTTTTTGCCAACCATAATAAGCATAAGTACCGATAACGCTTCCCAAAAAATCAATTAAAACATCGAGTATTTGTGGAGAACGTCCCGCCACAAAGGTTTGATGGAATTCATCGCTTGAAGCATAAAATAAACAAAAGAGGACAATTAAACGAAGTCACTGAAAAAGTATACAAAGATTACTGTAAAACATAACAGTAGTCTTTTTATTTAGTATAATATAGATAAGA
>CALVLG010000015.1 GCA_944336815.1 uncultured Bacilli bacterium
AGTAAGCGATAAATTAAAAGCGAAAATGGTTAAATATTATGAAAATTTAAGAAGAAGTAAAACGCCACCTTATGCTGTATTTCAAGCAGATGATGCTGACACGATTATTACACTTTATGAATCTGGCAAAGTTATGTTTCAAGGGCCTAATGCGGATATGGACGCAAGGATGTGGGCCGAGATTGAACAGAAATTAACTGGGAAAAAGATTAATATATATGAGGCTAATAAAAACCGGGAAAAAGAAAAAAGCGAAAAAGTAAAAATATATAAACTATCAACAATTGGTTCTGATGAAGTTGGAACGGGAGATTATTTTGGGCCAATCGTTGTGACTGCTTCTTATGTTCCTAAAGAGCAAATTGGTTTTATTGAAGACTTGGGAGTAAAAGATTCAAAAGTTTTAACTGATGAAAAAATTATTTCGATTGCCCCAGCATTAATTAAAGAAGTTGATCATACAACTTTCATATTAACTAATAAGGATTATAATAAATATCAAAAAATGGGCTATAACATGAATAAAATTAAGGCAATACTTCATAATAAAGTTTTATATATGATGAAAGAAAAACATACTCAGTATGACAAAATTATTGTTGATCAATTTGTTTATCCGGCTAAATACTTTGAACATATTAAAGAAGCACATGATAAAGTAATGGATATTGATTTTATGACGAAGGCTGAAAGCAAATGTGCCAGTGTTGCTGTTTCAAGCTGTATTAGCCGTTATGTTTTTTTAGCTAAAATGAAAGAATTAGCCGATAGTCTTGGAATGCCTATCTTAAAAGGGGCTGGCGAAGACGTCGATAAATTAACCAGTGAAATTGTAAAAAAATATGGTCCAGAAAAATTAGAAGAAATCGCCAAATTGAATTTTAAAAATACGGAAAAATATAAAAAATATATGTAAAGTAAAAACACTAGAACAATCTCTAGTGCTTTTTTATTAAGAAAAGTAAGTAACAAGAAAAGTAATTAAAGAATCATTTTTGTCTTCTTGGCCCGACTTTATTTGGGCGTCTAAATTAGCCAGTTGAAGTAAGTATTTTTTTAAATCATCTTGATGGAAAAAACTAGCGTTTTTCATAATTTTCGTAACTTGCCAATCTTGTAGTTTTAAAAGACGACCAATATCTTTTAAATTATATTTTTGTTCTTCATAAATTTTATAATATAAAAGGAGCCGAAATTCTCGGACAAGCATCAAAATTATTTGTAAAGCATCAATTTTCATTTCTTTAAATTCAGCTAATAATTTAAAAGTAGTTTTGTTATCTTTTTTGATGACAGCATCAGTAAAATTAAACAAGTTATCATGTAAACTACTAGGAACGATTTCTTTTAAATCTTTTAAGGTAATAGCATCGCCTTCGTTAAAATACAAGGAAAACTTGGTTATTTCATTACAAATTAAATCAAATTGATTAATTGTGGCATCTTGCAAATATTTAATTTCTTTATCCCCTATTTTATATTTTTGTAAACGTTTTTTTATTTCATTAGTTAATTCATAGCCTTTAGGGGCCATTAATTCTTGCCAAGTATATTTTTCAATTATTTTTTTGGTAATGCTTTTACGTTTATCAATATCCCCATAAGTAATAAAAATAAGTTCAGTTGTTATAAATGGTTGCTCTAAATATGTTAAAAGCATTTTTTCTTCTTTTTCACTTAATTTTTCTTTACCAAAAAAATCAGCATTTTTAACTAAAACAACTTTTTCTTCAGCAAATAATGAACCATAAGAGGCTTCTTCTAAAATGTCAGCCATATTTTTATCATAAACATAAGTAATTTTTTTACAATCTTTTTTAATTTTGGAGGCTAAATATTCCTCTAAAAGGACATAAGAGTCTGTTTTTATTAAAGTTATCATCTTCCACCTCTTTTTTATCTTACCATGTTTCAGTAGCTAAAGGGTATAGTTTTTGATTCTTTTTGAATTATTTTAGACGTGTTTTTTTTAAGCCCATATTTTTATTTAATAATGGCTGATATACTTGGGTAATAAAATCATCTTGTAGGGTTGAGCCGGTATTAATATTTTGACTGTATTTGCCATTTCCGGCTGGGGAAAAACAGATACCATAAGTTTTGCTTGGTCTATCTATTATTTCATCTAATTTCTTTGTACACCTTATGTTAAAACAATTTTCATTTTTTTCAATCTTTAAACAACTAATAGAAGCAACCGACCAAGCATCGTGTGGATCATAGAAGCAATCACTATACCAAATCAATTTTGTTTCATCTTTATAATCTTGCAATTGACTATGACCAAAAATATAGCTATTATTCATAAAATTATTTAATAAACTATATAATTCCATGTCTTTGGTAATTATAATCTTTTTTGCCGTTTTAAAATACCACACGCAGTCAGCTCCTAAAAACTTCATATACATTATTTCATTATTCATATCATCATAAAAAGATATAGTTCCGTCATTTACACTTTTGGGCATTTTTATCACCTATTAAGCTATTTACGATATTTATGAAAACTCAACAAGTAACATATTATTTATGGCGGATAAGTTTTGATTTTCATTTTATTTTTACTTAACTTAAACAATATCGTTCCATCTATATCCGTTCGATATATTTTAGAATCATTTAATGTTTTTAAAACTTCTTCATTAGGTAATCTTTCATATTCTTTATTTTTAATTCTTTCCCTTAATTCTCTTTTAGATAAATTATTACTTATTGTAATATCGATATAATACATTACAATGTTAATATCTTTTATTGACAACAGTTCTGAATAATGACTCCAAGTCAATTGTGTCGCCATTGGCGACACTTTTTCGTCACTAAACATATTATAAAATTGTTTCATTCTAAATAATCTAAAGTCTTATCTAATTTAAACCCAACTTCAACTATTAACATAATTTATCACATCCTATATATACATTGTATCATACATTTTTTACATTTAATGTTTTGTTCTCTTTTTCCAACTCTTTCAAACTTTTATCTGGAGTTGGCAAATCTTCCGGCATTGTTCCACCAAGTTTCTTAATTGTATTTCTGATTTCCTTTCCAACTTCAAAATGAGTTTCATTTGCTTTACTTTCTAAATTTATATTTTCATTCTTTAATTTTTGTTCTGTTTGAGAGATTCTAAATAAATTTGCAATTAATTCATCACTGCCCATGTTATCCAAAATATCTTCTCTATATCTAAGTTTCTTTCTTCTTGCAATATCATTTGCAGTTTCCCCATTATATAATCCTTTATAACCTGAATTATGAAATTTATCAAAGTTTTTAACTCCTGCATTTCTAGCCGCAATATTCAAAGAATAATTTCCTTTTCTAGTTAAATTTCTTTGATAAAATCTTTTTTCATCTTCAGTAAGTTCGCTATATTCTTTTTCACTTAGTTCTTGTTTTCTAGTTTGTATTGCAAAATAAGTTTGACCTAAAGCCACCATTTTCTTTTTAGGATTAGCATTTTGAACTATTAAATAACATATATATCTAGATAGTTTATAATCTATAATATATTCTTCTTTACCTTTACCTGTTATTATTGGCTTCCTGACTTCGGGAAGCCAATATGAATCATCGTTATTGCTATTTTTATATGCTATTACTGCTTTCTTAATCACATTATTAAAATTTTCCCATTTGCTATATTCAAGCAATGGCATTAACTCACGTGCCAACCAATATTCATTACCGTCTTCACCTATGCGCTTAATATCTTCAAACAATCTCTCTGTATATTCTTTCAATTCATTCATTTGCATTCTCCTTTCTATGGTTCACATGTCTCTATTTTCAATTTATTATTATTAATCTTAAACATAATACTTCCATCTAAATCTGTCCTATATATCTTTGAATTTGATAATGTATCTAAAACAGAACTTTTCGGATGTCCATATCTATTGTTTTTACCAACACTTATGATTGCATATTTTGGCTTAATATTATTTATAAAAATTTTACTTGATGAGGTATTTGATCCATGATGCCCAACTTTTAATACATCTATATCATTTAAATTATATTTTTGAATTAAATCTTCTTCTACTTCTACTCCTGCATCTCCCATGAATAAAAATTTATGGTTATTTAGTTTTGTATAAATTACAGATGAATTATCATTTTCATTTCCATAGTCTTTATTATTCAAAAAATATAATTTATTATCATCTATATTTAATTCTTTAACACAAGAATAATATGGTATCTTCTTTTTATCCAATACTTTTATTAGTTCTTGTTCTAGTTCATTAAAATTACCACAGTTAAATACTACTCTTTTGATTTTAAAATCGTTAATTATATCAGCGGCATTTCCTAAGTGATCATAGTCGCCATGCGTAAGAATTAAAGAGTCTAAACTGCCAATTCCTAAAGAATGGAAAAATGAGATAATCGTGTTACTTTGTTTTACTTTATTCTTTCGCACTTGCCATTCTTCGTTATTATAATTTATTAAGCCGCCTGTATCAATCATAACCACTTCCTTTTGATAAGAACTAATTAAAAGGGCCGCATCACCTTGCCCAACATTTAAAAAATATACATAAGTATTGGGGTTTATTTTGGGAATGGTTTTGATACTAACTAAAAAGATAAGACAGAATAAAAGATATTTTGTTTTTTTGTGCTTTAAGAAAAAGAATAGAAAAAAGATATATATGCTCCAAAATAAAGGATAGATATAAGGAATAACAAGCCAGCCAAACGTTATTTTTTCACACCAGCTATTAACAAGCCAAAAAAAGGCAATTAAACCACTGAAGATTGGGCTTATAAACGGAAAAATAAGATACAAGAAACAAGCCGGATATAAAATATAGGTAACGAAAGGAATAAAAAAGATATTCCAAATAATAGATAAGGCATTTACTTCATAAAAATTCATCCCACTAACTGGAATACTAGCTAAAAAAGCAACCGTGCTTGTTTTTAGTAAATTAAGCCAAAAATTAGGGTGTGGCTTTAAATAAAAAAAGAAAAAACAAATTAAAAAGGAAAACTGAAAACCGACATCCATAATAATAAAAGGATTATGGATTATAAGTCCTAAAAAAATAAGGGCAAAGATACGTTTGGTAGTCAGGTTTAAATGAAATTTTTGGTTTAAAGTAAGGCCGGCAAAAAGAAGGATGCTACGCATGACAGAAGGCGTAAAGCCAACTAGAAAAGCGTAAAAAAAGAAAAATAAAATGATAGCATAGTCTTTTTTGGAGCCAAAGCGTCTTAAAAGTTTTTGTAAGAATAAAGCAAACATTGTAATATGCATCCCGGAAACTGCAAATAAATGACTTATGCCATTGGCTGTTATTTTTTCTGTTTCTAAACCATTTGTATTACCTAAAAGCAAAGCTAATAAAAATTCGTGGTGATTGAATTTTTTAAGATATTTATAAATAGCTGTTTTACTTTTGGCAAAAACATTACCGTCTTTTTGCCAAGCAATCTTATCAATTTGAACGGTCCAATATATTTTTTGATATTTTAAGTATTCTTGATAATCAAAAGTATGGGGCAAAGAAGCTTTAGCTGGAGCTTCAAGGGTACCAGTTATTTGGACTTGTTTACCGTAGCCAATCTTCTCTTCCCATATCTTTTTTTCTTCCAAAGTTTCTAAATAATAGAAACCGATTAATCTTTCTGGGCCTTCAAGCGTTAAAGAAACAAAATTACCATCAATTTTAAAATCGCTTATCTTACCAACAAAGGTGGTTTCACTCCCGTTATAAAGACTTTTTTTAGGAATCAAAAAACTTAAAGTGACCGCTAATAAAGCAAGAAAAAAACAACATAAAATTAAGGTATTAGACGGTAATAAACGCTTCAAGTTCTGCATAAACCTTGTCGCCTATGCCTTTAATGTTTAACAAATCTTCTTTTTGTTTAAATTTGCCACAGTTTTCACGATACTGAATAATACTTTTGGCTTTGGCTTCACCGATGCCTGGCAATTCCATTAATTCTTCTAAAGATGCTGTATTTAACGAAATTAAGCCGGTTGAAACAGTGGTATCATCATCTTCTTTAGGATTTTCTTCGACAATCGGACTTTCCATTTCCAATTTGGCTACTTCGTCATGGGTGTAGACCGTAATAACCATTTCATCAGTAACTTTTTTACTCAAATTTAGATTTCTTGTGTCAGCTTCATTAGTTAAACCCCCAGCTAAAACGATCACATCATGGACGATCGTGCCATTAGAGACATGATATATGCCAGGATTTTGCACAGCCCCTTTAATATCCACGACGATGTCATCATTAGTTTTAACTTCTTCACTAGCCTCAGTTTTAGGGCAAATATAAGCTTCTTCGGCCGTTACTTCGCTTATGTATAAACTAGCAAAAATAGCACAAAGTAATGTTAAAGCTAAAAAGGCACATAAAATCTTTTTTTCTTTTAACCAAAGAATTATTTGTTCCATAGCATCCTCCTTTCTAAGAAGGCTTTTTATTCCTTCTACTATTACTTACAAGAAAAAAGGGCTATTTCCTTTTTTTAATAAAAATTTATAAAAAAAATTAACTTAATAAAGCTAATTCTCTTCTTTCTTCACTTTGTTTATTTTCAATAGAAATTCTTTCGACGACAAACAAGATTAAAATGACGTTCATATTAAAAGAGCCACCATAACTTAAAAATGGTAATGGAACACCAGTTAAAGGAATTAAGGCTAAAACGCCCATAAAATTAACAAGTAAATGCAAAAGAAGATAAATAAATGTCCCATAACAAATTAAAGCGTTACGCATAGAATCACAACCTTTAGCGATGCAAAGGATCCGATATAGCAAAAAAGCATAACCAAATATCACGATTATTCCAACAATTAGACCAAGCTCTTCAACTAAGATAGGAAAAATAAAATCGGTATGGGCTTCTGGTAAATATAAATACTTTTGACTTGAATTACCAAGCCCGACGCCAAATAAGCCACCGTTATGAAAAGCAATAAAACCATTACATACTTGGTAACCGGTACTTTCCATATATCTTTCACATGGGGCTTGAAATTTTAAACGAGCAAGTTGGGTACTATTAAATAAATCAGACCCACTGTAAAGTAAAACGGCGATCCCAACTATGGTGGCAATTCCTAAATATTTAACAAAGGCAACTTTACTATCTTTGGCAAAAGGCACAACTAAAAAAGTAAAGAAAACGATCCCGGCAATTATAATGGCTCCTCCAAAATCGGGTTGCATCGCGACTAAAAAGAAAATGATTAAGGCAATAATAATGGGAATCAAATTATACATAAAAGGCTTTTTACTTTTAATACTGTGTTCATAAAAACATGCCATGAATAAAATTAAGGCCGTTTTGGCAAATTCAGTTGGTTGTAAATTAAAGAAACCTAAGTCAAGCCAACTTTGGGCACCACCGGCAATGAAACCATAGCCAAAAACGAGAAAAAGAAGGCCTAATACGCCGGCTAAATAAAGCAAAGATAAGACGCGGTAACGGAATGTAGGAATTTTTAAAACAAAGAAAATACCAACAAAAAAGGAAGCAACGATAAAAATAAGTTGACGAACAAAAAAGTATGATGGGGAAACAGCATAACGTAAGACAGCTGAAACACTAGATGCACTTAAAATCATTACTAACCCTAAAATCGAATAAATAATCATGAAAACAAGGATTGTTTTATCCATTTTTCGAAATAAGGACTTCATGCTATTCACCTCGTACTTTAATCATATCATAAAATTACTTTTTTAAAAATATAGAATTCTTTGGTTAGACAAAGAAAGTGTCTTTTTTACTATTAAAGACACTTTTTAATTCATTACTCTTTTAAACATTCGTTCTAAATCATAATTACTAAATTTAATAATTGTTGGCCTGCCGTGTGGACAGTTATAAGGGTTATCACAAGCACAAAGTTCTTTTAAAAGTTCTTCTTGGGCTTCATGAGAAATATGCATGTTGGCTTTAATACTCATCTTACAAGCTAAAGTAATGGCAACTGCTTCATTAAATTTCACGGGGTCAACCTCAGAAATACCACCGACAATTAAGTCAATAATTCTTCTAATACTTTCTTCTTCATAGCCTTCTTTTAGCCATGTTGGATGCCCTTTAATAACAAAGGTATTCACGCCAAATTCTTCAATGGCAAAGCCTAACTTTCGTAAATGGGCTTCTTCTTTTTGAACTTTTAAAAATTCACTACTGGAAAGTTCAATGGTAATAGGAAATAATAAATTAGTAGTATGAACTTCACTAGCTTTTAGGGCACGCATATTTCTTTCATAATTAATTCTTTCTTGGGCAGCGTGTTGATCGATTAAGTATATCCCGCTTTCATTTTCGGCAATAATGTATGTCCCGTGCGCTAAACCAACGGGGTATAAGACAAGTTCTTTCATTTCTGGATTGTCAACAATTACTTCTTCTTTGGGTTCTTCTTTTAAATTGAACTCAGTTTGAATTGCAGTTTTAGTATAGGCTTCTTCTTGTTCTTTAACGATATTTTCGATTATTTCTTTTTTACTACTTTGAACTTCAGGAGTTCTTAAAAGAGCATCAGGAACAAGTAAAGATTTATATAAAGCATCTTTAATTGTTTTAATTAGTAAAGAACTTAAAACATCCATTTTTGATAGTTTAATATCTTGTTTAGTTGGATGAATATTAACATCAATTAAAGTTGGGTCAGTATTAATTTTAATCACGACAATAGGATATTTTATATCTGGTTTATAGGTATAATAAGCATCATTAATAGCTTTATTAATATCGTAATTTTTTACTAGCCGGTCATTTACCATAACAATCATGTGATTACGATTACTTTTTAATATTTCTGGTTTACACACATAACCAAAGACGTCAAAATCATCATTGCTTGCTTTAATTTCTAACATTTTAGAAGAAACTTGTAAGCCATATATTTCATGAATAGTTTTTAATAAATCGTTACTGCCAGAGGTTCTTACGACCGCATGATTATCATGGTTTAAAGTAAAAGAAATTTCAGGGTGTGAAAGAGCCAACCGTTCAACTAAAGAAACACAGCTAGCAAGTTCAGATTGTTCACTTTTTAAATATTTAAGTCTTGCTGGTGTATTATAAAATAAATTAGTAATTTTAAGAGCCGTTCCTTTTCTAGCATCAGTTTTTTCTTGTAATAATAATTTACCCCCTTCAATAATAATGTGAGTGCCAATATTACCATCACTTGTTTTTAATTCACATTTAGAAACACTGGCAATAGATGGAAGGGCTTCACCACGAAAGCCTAAGGTATCAATAAAAAACAAATCATCGTCTTTATATATTTTACTCGTTGCATGTCTTTGAAAAGCCAAGGGAGCATCTTCTTCGCTCATCCCAGACCCGTCATCGATAACTTCAATCTTTTTTTTGCCGCCTTCTTCTAAATTAATTAGAATTGTTTTGGCGCCGGCATCAATACTATTTTCACAAAGTTCTTTGACTACACTACTACACTTTTCAACTACTTCTCCGGCCGCGATTTTATTAGCAAGAGTTTCATTCATAACTTTAATTTTACTCATTATTATCCCTACTTCCTAAAAATGAAGCAACAACAGAAACATTTTCGCTTTTTAACCCAAAAATAGTTAATGTACAAGCATCTTTAACGTAAAAGAAACCAAGGCCTTTAATAATAACATTACTTTCACTAGAAACATTTAAGAATAGCGAATTTGTTTTTGGTTCTTGATAAATCTTTTGGATTTTTATCTTGTCACTTCCAAACCAAGTTAAACTAGTTTTATTATTTACTTTTAGAAAAAAGATGTTTTCAATATTTAAAATGCTTTCTGGTTTTAAAAAATATGTCTTTGGTTTTATTTCTTTTTTTACTAAAAACTTTTGATATAAAGAAGGTGGTAAGACAACGTAAGGATAAGAAAAGCCCACTGAATCAAAAAGGTTTTTATTTTGCAGAGAAACTTTAATATAATCTTGGGTTGTATTAGGAATTTCACTTTCTAAAATGGCCACCCGACTACTGTTTTCTAAAGCTAAGAGCTCATTTATCATACTACTTTTGCCAGAGTTAGTAATACCTAAAAAGTAGATGTTTGGCACGGAAATATTTTTAAGACTGTTTAAGATTTTTTTCGCGCTTGTAGCATTTTTTTTAACAAAGAAAATGTCTTCTTTAATGGCCCATGTTTTATTAAGCCATGTTTTTAGTTTAACCAAAGAAATACTTTTAGGTAAAATATCTACTTTACTTATAACAAGCGTTTTAGGCGCAGTTATTTTTTGATATAATTTCATAATACTTGGTTCTAAATGGAGAACATCAACAAAGAAAAAAACATAACTCTGCTTTTTGTTTACTTCAAAAATTATTTTTTCGTTATCTTTAGGCATCGCAAAAGAAGCTACGTCATGGTAGTGTTTTAGCCTAAAACAACGCATGCAATAGGCCATGGAAAGATTTTTAACATAGCCAGGGTCTTTTTCGTTTGTAGTTTGTAAAAGAACGCCACAACCAAGACAATGTTTATTCATAGTATTTACCTCTTTCTAAAAGGCCGCGTTTTTGTAAAATTTTACGAATTCTTTTTTCAAAAAAACGATTAATTTTAGTTCCAAAACGTTCTTTTTTACTAATGGGGTTTACTAAGATACTAGTTAAACCTAAACGATTGGCTCCATAAATATCGGTTAAAAGTTGATCACCAATACAAGCAACTTCAGTATCTTTAAAATTGAAAGTAGCCATTATTTTTTGATATTTTTTGGCAAACGGTTTGTGACTATGATAAGAACTATCAATATTACATTTTTCTTTAAATGGTGTTACTCTTTTTTTCGAAGCATTAGATAATATAATCGGTTTTAAACCAAGTTCTTCAATGTATAACATAAGTTCTAATAGTTTTTTGTCGGGAACTTCAACATCAAGGGGCGCTAGAGTGTTATCTAAATCAAATAAAAGACAGCGAATACCCATGTTTTTTAATTTTATATAATCTATATCATAAATACTTTTTTGGTATATATCAGGCCGAAATACTTCCATTAAAACTACCTCATTTCTTTTATGAGTATATCATAAAAAAAGACACTTTAAAAGTGCCTTCACGATTTTGATAAGTGATTTAAAAATTAAATTCTCGCCTTAAAATGAGGAGTCGTTTTAGGGCCAAAAACACATCGTTTCAAAATTTCTTAAGCATCTTGATTACGCTCATACTTGATAGGGGTCTAACGCCGTTCCTAAGCCTTTCGTCAGACTTCCAGCTTTGAGATTGATAACAGGCCGCACGCCGACCGAGTAATGCACATAGTAGTCGCTCGTACCACCATCATCATGCACGAAACGCACGAACGCATTAGAACCATTGAAGTAGCTAGGCGAAAGAGTCCAGTAATAATTACCCGTATATAAATAATAACTATAATTTGTACTACTATAGCCGCCAGCTAAATAGACTTCATCACTTGTGATTAAACTAATTGGATGATTTAAAACACCATTACCGATTTCTTCATCATCAACAGTAAAGCGATCATTTTTTTGACTACATTTTAAAGTTTTATTTCCACTATTTGGACGATAATAGGTTTGACTTGTACCTACGCCGGTTCCAGAATTATCAGTTTCATTAAACGAACGGTCATTACAAAATAAGGTATCACTTAAATGACTTTCATATTCGGTACCTTTAAGATGAGCTTCATACCATGAATCTATAGCTTCTTTTATGGTACTATTATTTGTAT
Organism: uncultured Bacilli bacterium; assembly: GCA_944336815.1. Classification (GTDB taxonomy): domain Bacteria; phylum Bacillota_I; class Bacilli_A; order RF39; family UBA660; genus Ventrenecus. Next base: position 11,726 of record CALVLG010000015.1, read on the forward strand.
TGGCATGAGTTTCTTCATAAGTAGCAGATCCTGGGGTGCCATACATATACCCAACATAAGCATTATCATCTCTTGATGAATTAAAAGCACTTTCGCCTATTTGGGTATAATCTGTGCTACCATCATTATAACCATTTTTTAAAACTTCTTCTTTGTTATCTAAGCCATCAATAACAGTCGCATCACCAGCATAGATCATTCTAATTGTTTTATCGCCATTTACTCTGATGATCCGCCAGTAACTATTAGCAAATTTTACCCAGTTGTTTTCCACTGTGCCACGAAAATA
>CALVLG010000016.1 GCA_944336815.1 uncultured Bacilli bacterium
CAGCATTGCTTTCAACTTCTTCTACTTTTTTTGATTGTTTTTTTTTTCAATTGCATGGTTTACCATCTACTAATTTTTTACCACAATTTGTACAAAATTTTGCCATAATACACTCTCCTCACTTTTTTATTATTATTTTATTGTTTACCATCTTGAAAAATAACTTACGGCACCATAAATGTCATATAATTTGAAAGCATTTTCAAAATAGTCATAGGTAAATGTTGTTGTATAAGATGCACTATCATCGTGTTTTTCAACTTCGTCCTTATAATTTTTATAACTTACGGTATAATCATATTTATATTTAGCCGAAATTTCTAAACGACCATCTTCTAAGGACACTTTGCTTAGGGTAACACTTGTCACTTTGAAATTAGTTAATGTAATGTCATCATTTTCAATTAAATCTTCATATAAATCAGTATATGTTTCTTGTAATTTAGATAAATTAACATTGTTGTAACTATAACTGTCTTTTACAGCATCCCAATTTTTTTTGGCAACTATATTACCATAAAGCGTTGTTAAGTCTGTTTCGACTTGTTTTTGTAAAGTTGTTACCATTTCATCATTTATGTTATCTAAAGAAACATTAGTCTTATAACTTGAGTTGTAGTTTGAAATGGAAACATCTTCAGCTATTTCAATATTATATGGTAACGTTGTTTTAATAACGGCGTCACCAACAAATATTTGAGGAATAACATAAACGTCTAATTCAGTCGTTGTTTTTTCACTATTTAAGTATTTCTTTTCTAGCGTAATATCATTAACGCTTACAGTTGAATTTTTTGGAACAGAAATTTGATAGTCTTTAACAACTAAAGAATTACTTACATTAGCTACTTGCCATGAGTCAAAGATTAATAACTCTTTTTCACTAGATTTAATAAGTTTAATGGTTATCGTATCTTCATCATCGTTAGTAGCAATTTGAAATTTAACAGAGGCACTTAATTCACCATCGCCATATTCGACTTCAAGAAATTTATAATTTACAACATCTTCATATTCGTTAGAACTATTTTCAAATACTTCCCGGAATTTTTCTTTGGCTGTAAAAGTGGTATCACCGCTTAAATTTAATGAATTATAAATACGGTCAGCATCTTTGCTAATTAAGGCTTCTAGATATTCAGTCGCAATTCCTTTAGGCCCAAAATGATTACTTAAGACACTATAAGACACAACTAAAGCAACGATTAAAACAAGCACAACACCTATAATAATTTTGTTTTTCTTAGACATTGGTTGGCGTTTTTTAACAACTTTCTTTTTTGGTTCTTCTTTTTCTACTTGAGCTTTTTTAGAAACTTTTGCTCCACATTCACCGCAGAAAGTTGCCCCTTTCTTTAACTTTGCTCCACATTCACCGCAGTACATTCAATCACTCCTTTTCTATAGTTCTATTATAATTTTTTTTCTTGGAAAGTACAACTAAAAAATATTTCATTACTAATTTTATTTGTAAAATCACAATAATATACCTTATAATAGATTTAGAAATGGAGTTTTATGAAAGAGCATTTTGAAAATTTACAAGTTATTCCTATTATTCCTAATTGCACAAAAATATTGGATGCTGGAAGCGGGAAAACAAGTTTAAGTTATTTAGTTTATAATTATCCACATGCACAAATTGATGCGGTTGTATTTCCAAATGATGAAAGAAAAATTCATTCGATTCATTCCTTTGTTAAAGGTAATTTTTCTTTATTAGAATTAGATTTATGTAAGCAAAAGCTACATCATCATTATGATTTAGTCTTGGCTCATTTATTATTAGGAGAAGCAACCAAATTCCATAATTCTTTTAAAGATCTTTTTCACAATTTAATGAAAATATCTAGTACATATTTCTTGATATATGATTTTTTAGAAGACCCTACTATCGATTATACTTATCTAGAGAATTATTTAAACAAACATTCTTTTGTTATTCTAAAAAAAGAAATTTTTTTAAAACAATGTCCGCAAGAATTTGGAGACTTTATAGGAGAGCATTATATTTTGTATTTTTTAGAGAAAAGACAAAATATTAATTGATGATTCATTTGTTATCTAAAACTTTAATGAAGATATTTTTAAAATATCGATATTTTTTCTTTTGTATAAAGATTCTGTATTTTCTGAAACTATTTCATTGTCTTTCAAATCCAATTTTTCTAAAAGTTCATTAATTGTATTTTCATTATCACATTCAATTTCTAAATATGCTTCTAATAAAGGCCAAATATCTATTTCAATTTGAGCTTCTTTATAAGAATAACTATATCTTATCTTCTCTTGATAATTTCTTTTGTAAATGCCGATGCTTTCTAATAAATTATTTGTCTCTTCAAAGGAAGAGACTACTATTTCAGTCTCTATTACATTTTGATACCTATTATTTTTTTTATTTAGAATGTGTTTTGTAGTTAGTTCTACTTTTTGATTACTTTTTCTAAGTCTAATCCATTTATTTGGATTGATTAAAAATTTTTTGAAATTATTTTCTAATACCGTGTTATTTAACAATTTTCTGATATCATCAAGCTCTAAACTTAATATATCCATTAAATCATTTAATTGAAACAATTCTTTTTCTTTTTCTAATTCCTCATCGTTTTCTAAATCAATATATTCCAGTAACAGAACTTCCAATTTTTTTAAATTTGTTTCTATCAATAATTGATTAGAAGAATTAATTAATTCTCTTATTTCTAAAAAGCGATAATACAAAGTCGGAACATCATAAACATAAATCTTTTGTTCCTTTTTGCCTTTATCTTCTGCTCCTATTTCTTGTAACTTTTTTATTGTTTGATCAACTTCAATATTAAGTACTTTGATTTCCCTTTCTATTTTAGACATACTTATCATTCCTTTCTTTTTATTGAATTTATCTCTAAACTTTGTAAGAACAAATCCTGAAATACTCTTTAAAATTAAATAAAGAATAATCAATTTAAGTCAGACTGTTTAAAGAACTTCCTTTACATCTCTTTTTGTACTCAAAGATCCTACTAACTAAAAAACTATGTGTTCTGCTTCATCGTTTGGCATTACTAATAGTAATGCTTACATAGCCATCAATATCAACAATATCACCTTTACAAAAATCCATCCTACTGTCATTTATTATAGCATAATTAATGTAAAGAGGAAAAAATTTATTTTCATTTCACCATTATTTTTCTGCCTTAATAATTCTAAAGCTTTTTGTTTGTTTCTTATCAAAATAGAACAACTCTTTCTATATGAGATATATTTTGGCTTTTTCAGAGAAAAGATAGTTTGCAAAAAGAAAAAAATGTGATACGATTATAACGAAAGCCGATTTAGTACAGTGGTAGTACAGATGCATGGTAAGCATCAGAGAACAGTTCAATTCTGTTAATCGGCACCAGTTTAATAATCACTCGAACTTTAATGTTTCGAGTTTTAATATGGTTAAAATCATGTTATAGTTTTTATGTAAACAAGCAAGATGCTAAATAAACGAAGGTGAAAATATGGAATATAAAGAGTTTGCTAAGTATTATGATAAATTTTATCAAAATAAAAATTATAAAAAAGAAACAGAATTTTTAAAAAATTTTATAAATGCGAATGATAAAATTTTAGATATTGGGTGTGGCACGGGAATTCATGCTGCTTTATTAACCGATAATGGTTTTGAAGTAGATGGCTTAGACTTAAATAAAGAAATGTTAGAAATTGCTAAAACCAGACTAAAAACTAATTTATATTGGCAAAATATTTTAGAGATTGATATTAGTAAAAAATATAATATGATAATTAGTATGTTTGCCGTATTTAATCACTTAAAAGATACAGATGAGTTAATGCGAGGTTTAATGAATTTAAAACAACTCTTACATGATGGTGGCAAAATAATAATTGATTTACACAATCCGCAAAGCTCTGGAAGTAAAATTGATACTTATGATAATATGACAAGAGTTATGAAATGGAATTATGATCGAAGTTTAAAAATAGAAAAAAGTGATATTATTTTCGAAATAGATGGCATAAAATACACTGATACACATACTTTTAGAATTTTTACTATTGATGAAATGAAAGAATGCTGTGAGCGGGTTGGCCTTAAAGTTGTAAACGTTTATGAAAATTATGATATTAATAAAGAAGGAACTAGTACTTCTAAAAATCTTCAATTTTTAATTACTATTGCTTCATAATTATCTAGAGAACTTTTTAAAAGTTCTTCTTTTTTATTATTTAAAACTAAAAAGAAACGTTGTGATAAAACACAAACATATTCCAATTATGGTAGGAATAACAAAGGATAGAAAAAGATAAAAAGAACTGTTTGTTTCCTTTTTGATTGTTAAAAGAGTCGTTGCGCACGGAAAATGACATAGAGAAAAGATTAAGAAATTAATGGCGGTTAAAATAGTCCAATTGTGCATAAGTAAAATATTTTTTAAACTTTGAAGTGATTCATAGTCTGTTAGCATTGAACTACCATTATAAAGTAAAAGAAGAACGGGAATAACTATTTCATTGGCAGGTAATCCTAGTAAAAAAGCTAAAATAATCGCACCATCAAGACCAAGGATAAGGCCAAAATCATTTAAAAATAAACAAGCGTGTTGCAGTAAAGAAGCATTAGCTACTTTAATATTGGCTAAAAGAAAAATAATGATACCTGTTGGGAAAGAAATAATCATGGCCCTTTTTAAAACATGTAAGGCTTTTTCCTTAATTGAAAAATAAATTGTTCGCCAAATTTTAGGTTTACGAAAAGATGGTAATTCTAAAATAAAAATTGGTTTTTCTTCTTTTAATAAACATTTATTTAATAGCCAAGTAACAAAAAAAGTAAGGGCTATTCCTAATAAGATGATGCCTAATAAAATTAAGGCGGACATTAAACTTCCTACTATGGAAGAATCTTTAATAAAAAACATGCTTATCATACTTATCATCGCAGGAAATCTTCCATTACACGGCATGAAAACATTAGTTAAAATGGCAAGTAAACGCATTTTTTTGTTTTCCATAATTCTTGCTCCGGTAACACCAACGGCATTGCAGCCTAGTCCCATACACATGGTTAAACTTTGTTTACCACATGACCCACATTTTTGAAATGGTTTATCTAAGTTAAAGGCAATTCGCGGCAGTAAGCCATAGTCTTCTAATAAAGAGAACAAAGGAAAAAAGATAAGCATGGGTGGAAGCATAACAGATACTACCCAATATAAAGTACGATAACCACCATATAGTAAAGGGTTTAAAAGCCAAGATGGTAAAAAAGATAAGATATTATTTAATGGCTTTTCTAAAAAAGAAAAGAAAGAAAATAAGAGTTCGGAAGGAATATTGGATAAGTAAATGGTAAGCCATAAAATGATAAATAAAAATATTAATAATAACGGAATACTAGTTAAGCGATTACTAAATAAAAAATTCCAAATTTTATCTTCTTTTTTTTCTTTTTCGCCTTTTCTAATAATAATATCTTTAACAATATTTTTGTTCATTTCATGATAACTTTCCCGAATCATTTCTTTAGAAATCATTTTTTGATAAAAAGAAATTACTTCATCTTGAAAAGAAGAATTAGTTTCTAAAATATGCCAAGATTGGCCTTTAGAAAAATGATATTTGTTTTGCATATATTTATAAAAACGTTCCATACATTCAGGATGTTTACTTTGATAACTAGAAGAACTTTGGTAGGTATTCATCGTTTCTAAAAGTTCTTTTAACCCCTTTTTTTCTTTGGCACTTGTTAAAATAATGGGACATTTTAATATCGTTGCTAATTTTTTATCATCTATTATAATATTTCTTTTGTGAGCTTCATCTATCAAATTTAAACAAATAATTACTTTTTTAGTCACATCTAGGACTTCTAAAATTATTTCCATACTTCTTTCTAAGTTGGTAGCATCAGCAACAACAATCGCGACATCATAAGCGTTTTTTAAAACAAACGCACTGGCAACTTTTTCTTCGGCACTTTCCCCCATTAAGGAATATGTTCCTGGTAAATCAACTAGCTCCCAAATTGTGTCTTTGTATTCAACGATGGCCTTTTCATTGGCAACGGTTTTTCCCGTCCAGTTACCGGTGTGTTGCATGGATCCAGTAAGCATATTAAAAAGTGAAGATTTACCAACATTAGGGTTGCCAATTAAACACGCTACTCTTTTTTTCATTTTTCTACCTCTATACATGAAGCATCTGTGTCACGCATGGCAAAAACACAACCATTAATTTGATAAGCAATGGGGGTTTTAAAAGGACTTTTAAACTTGCATGTTATAAGCGCTCCTTTTACTAAACCTAAATGAAATAATTTGGCTTTTTTTACTTCATCTAACCAAATATTTTTAACAACCCCTTTTTCACCAATTTGTAATTCACTACACTTCATTTTTTCAAAACCTTTCTAAGGTAGTATATGAAAAAAGGAATGACACGTTAAAAAGAAATGCGTAGCAATTTTGATTTTATATAATGCTATAGCCTAATTGAAGCAAAAAAAGAAGACTATTTATACTCTTCTTACTTAATATTGCTTTGGATTTTTAACACCATATTAAAAACATAGGCATAAATTTAAAACAAGACTTTTTCTGATTTATATTGTTTAATGATAATATACAAAATGATCACAATATATATAAGCATCGATATAAACATTAAAGCGATATGGATGCCATTAAATATACCATTATTAATATCAGTGAAAATCATAGAAATATTTAAAAAAGGAACAAAAGCTAAAATGTTATTCATTGGCATTCCAATCATAAATGCAATCATACTTGGAAAAAGCGAAATAAAAGTTAAAGGAGTTAAAGCGCTTTGAGCTTCTTTAAATGTTTTTGATTTGCTAGCTATTGCTATACAAATACCACTGATAAATAATGAGTAAATTATGATAATAAGTAAGCCTATGATTAAAGCAGGAATATTATATAATAAATCGGTATTGGCATAGATTGTAAACATATCTTTGGCAAAATATAAACTTAAAAAAGCAAGGGCAAAACTTAAAATACCAGTAATTATTGAAGATAAGGAAACACTTAAAAATTTGCCTAAAATAATATCTCTACTTTTAATTGGGAAAGTAAGTAATGTTTCTAGTGTTCCTCTTTCTTTTTCGCCGGCTGTTGCGTCAGTTGCCGGATAAGTTGCTGAAACCGTAATAGCCATGATAATAAATAAGAAAGCATAATTTTTCATATAACTAGCAAAATAACTATCTTCTTTTGTTACTTCTTCTTTTAAAGTAATAACATTTATTACACTATCGGGATCAATGTTTGCATTTGTTAGGATGTTTTGTTGTAAAACTTTTTTGTACTCTTCAAAATATTGTTCCATAAACGTTGTGGCATACATACTTTCATCACTTGTTTTGGTATGCATTGTATATTCAGAATTGTTTTTGGTAACATATACATACACTTCGTTTGCTAAGAAGGCTTGTTCCATTTCGGCTTGTGTTCCTTCATGAATATTAATACCCATACTTTCTAATAAAGTTTTTTCGATTTCTGTTACTTCATAAGCAAAACCAATTTCATTATATTTAGTAATATCAGTAGTTGCTTGTGATTCAAACAAAAAAGACATTAAGAATACTAAAAAAGGAATAAATATAGGAATAATAAGCATCATAGCTAAAGACTTTTTATCTCTAAAGACTTCACGAAGCTCTTTTTTTAAAATAATCCATAAATTATTCATGTTTTCCTCCTTCAATAAGTTTAAAAAAGGCATCACGTAAGTTTGTTGTTTTAGTTTTTGCTTTAATTTCTTTTGGAGTTCCTAAAAATAAGACTTGGCCTTCATGAATCATAACGACTCTATCACAAATATTTTCGGCTTCTTCCATGTAATGGGTCGAGTATAAAATACATTTATTTTTGGCTTTTTCTTTTTTTATAAAATCTAAAATAATTTGACTTGATATAATATCTAGCCCTGTCGTTGCTTCATCAAAAACATAATATTTAGGATTATGAATAAAGCATCTGGCAATATTAACTCTTTGAGTTTGGCCAGTCGATAACTCCCCTACTTTTTGATATAAAAAACTATTTAAACCAAGTTTTTCACTAATGTCTTTAATGCTTTTTGGGATTTTGGCTTGAGGTATTTGATAAATTTTAGCACACATTTCTAGTAATTCATAAGTTGTTAAAGTATCATATAATTTAGTATTTCCCGATAAAAAAGCCAAATTGTTTTTAATTGCTATTTCATCTTTTTGATAACTCTTGCCATCAAAAAGAACTTGGCCAGTAGTTGGCTCTAAAATTCCGGCAATAATACGTAAAAGAGTAGTCTTACCTGCACCATTTGGCCCTAGAATACCAACGATTTCCCCTTCTTTAGCAGTAAAAGTTATATTTTTATCGGCATAAAAAGAGACTGCTTTTTTCTTTTCATTCCATTTTTTAAAAATCTTTGAAACATTTTTTATTTCTATCACTAGTTTTCCTCCTCTAAAATGCTTTTTTCTTTTCCTTCTAGATCAATATAAGAAAGAATTGTTTGGACATTTACTCTTTCGGTACTCCGAAAAATATTTTTTTCAATAAAAGGGTTTGTTTTTCGTAATTCCTTTAATAAGGCTTTAATTTCAGCCCGCTTACTATCTTTTTTTTCTAACACAAATTTACATCCACAATTTAAAAAAGTCAAGTTATTACTTTGGGCCCAAGAAATAATATCGTCTTCCCGAACAAAATATAAGGGCCTTATTAGTTCCATTCCTTTAAAGTTTGTACTTTTTACTTTCGGCATCATGGTTTTAAAAGAGCCACTGTAAAAAAGAGAAAGTAAAATAGTTTCTAATACGTCATCAAAATGATGGGCTAAAGCTATTTTATTACAACCAAGTTTTTGAGCATAATCGTAAAGATAACCACGACGCATTCTAGCACATATATAACAAGGATGGCTAGCATTTAAGAGGTTGGCTACATCAAAGACATCAGTTTTAAAAATTTCTAAGGGAATGTCTAATAATTGGGCATTTTCGGTGATTTTTTTTAGATGTTCTTCACTATAACCGGGGTCCATGCAAATAAATTTTAAATCAAAAGCTATTTTGCCATGTTTTTTTATTTCTTGCATACATTTAGCTAGTAAAAACGAGTCTTTACCACCGGAAATACAAACAGCGATGGAATCATTTTCACAAATCATATTATATTCATTAATGGAATCTATAAAACCACGCCAGATTGTTTTACGATATTTTTTGATAATGCTTCTTTCAATATCTTTCGTTTCGTCTGTTTTCACTTATTAGCTCCATTTCTATTGCCAGCTGTTTTATTCTTTCCATAATTCGGCGTGCTTTAATTCGTTCATCACTTTTTTCACTCGTTAAAAAATGATGTTCTAGTTCGGCTAAACTTAAATTAGAAGTAAAAAAGGTCGTTAAGTTATGGTTCATTCTTGTTTGTAAAATGGTCCCTAGAACTTCGTCTCTACTCCATTCGCTTACTTTTTCAGCGCCAATGTCATCTATACATAAAATATCTACTGTTTGATATTCTTTCATTCTTGCCTCATATAATTCCCAATCACTTTTTAATTCTCTTAATATTTCTGGAAAATAAATCATTTTAATCGTAACATCTTTTTTTATTTTTAGTTCATTTAATAAGGCACTGATTAAGAAACTTTTCCCCGAACCAAAACTACCATATAAATATAGCCCTTTCATATTTTTAGAAAAATCAAAATGTTCATAAAAATTATCTAACCATTTAATTACTTTAATTCGTTTTTTATCTTGAACATCAATGTCTTTCATACGGGCGCTTTCTAAAACATCTTCTTCACTTTTTTTGGCTTCTTTAAGCCGCCATTCTTTCTTTTTATATTTACATGGAGTATAAGTACTATGGATACCGGTTTCATCTTTTTCTAAAACCGCAATATGACCACGATAGGCATTTTTACATTCGTGTAATCCTTGGCAATTCTCACAATTTTTAAGTTCATTTGCCGTATCTAATATTTTCATTGTTCTTTTCATTGCTTCTTCTTCGGTTAATTTAAACTTTTTGATTAATTTAACAAAGACTTCATTTTTTAAAGCTTCTTGATAGTTTTTCTTTAATAAATCTTTTCTTTCTTCTTTAAAAGTTAATTCCATGGTGACCTCCTTATTTATATTTATTTAAAATGGTTTCTAATTCGGCTTCTTCATCATTACTTAATTCTTCTTTAGAAATTTTTTCGTCAAACCAAACTGGAACATCATTATTTATAGGTTTATTAGTTTCTTTTTTTAGTTTAGTTGTATATTTTTGGTGTTCTTTTTCGGCAATGCCCATAGCATCTTTCGCCGTTTCAATGCCTAATCTTTTCCATTGGCCAGCAATAGTTTCTACAAAAGCATTATTTAATTTATTGTTGTTTTTCTTTAAAACATAATCGATTAAAACATTAACAACGGCTGGTTTTAATTCAACATCAATAAGAAGATGTTCTAAAAGGCGTAGATCACGGGCAGTTGGTAGGCCAGTTTTATATTTACTTTTTAAGAAATCATAAGGTGAAGTATTTTCAAACACTTCAATAATTTTGCCTTTTTTACTAGTATCACCCATTGGACTTTTTAAATATTCTGGTTGTGAACGATAAACAAGGGTTGGTAATTTTCCAAAGTTATTATATTGGTAATATTTTCTGGTTTGCAAACGTAAAGCATCTTTATCTATCGCCCCATTTTGATTTAAGCATAACCGGATAATTTCAACCATTTTTAAAGTATCTAAGTTATAAACAAAGGCTAAGTTATTAATTAATTGGCGGGTTCGTTTATTAAAGGTTCGCTCATTTACTAACCCTTTTGGTAAACTAGAAATCAGTAAATCAAAATCGACTTGATCTTGCATGTTTAAAGGAAGTTCTTCTTTACCAATGGCTTCAAAAGTTACAGAGTTGCTACTTGATTTGAAAACATTATCAAACATTTCCGTTATTTCTTCATAGTCTTTTAAAGGAAAATCGATCGGACTATATTCTTTTTTTAGCAGTTCATATTCTAAGGCCCCAATATTGTTATATAAAACAACGGAAAAAATAGGATTAGAAAAAAATTCTTTAGGTGTCATCGGGGAATACAATTCGTAAACGTAGTTGTTTGGTTCGCCAGCTAAATAAAAGGTTTTCATAAGGCCAATGGCTTCTAGAGACTTACGAGCCATTTTAATTTGTTCTAAACTAGATTTTAAAATGGTCATTAAGTGATGGTGAGTATAGTCAGCACTTATAAATACTGAACGATCAAGATCGCGCCATAAAGTGAGATATAGACTTACAGCACTAGAACCAATAATAGGTTCGTAAAGACTTACAAGATTTTTACGGTCTTGTTCAGTTAAAATCGTTTTATTGATAACGATATATCGATCAGCGGGTAAAAGGGTTACTATACTCATAAGCTTTTCTTCCTTTCTTCTTTTCTATTATAATAAAAAAAAATAAAAAAAGAAACTCCTATAAAGTTTCATTTTTTGAGCTTATGATACTATTTAATTCTTCTTTAATATCACTATCTTTTTGAGCTTCATAAAAATTAGTTATTTTACCATCTTCAACATAAATAAGAGTGTGTGGTAAAATTCTTTTTTCTTCTAATATAACTTCGGTTTTGTCCTTACCTATTAATGTGTATGGTGATAAATATTCATCTAAATAGGATAATAAATTATAATATCCGTTACTTCCTTCTTTGGTGGTTACTACTTTTTCATTTTCATCTAGTTCTAGTTCATCCCATATTTTAGTAATATCTAAATAATAAATAGTTTCAATGTTTTTTTCTTTAGATACTTCATCTAAAGCATTAATCATTTTTCTTGATATATCATTTGTTGGACTGCCAAAAAACAATATTCCACTTTCTTTT
>CALVLG010000017.1 GCA_944336815.1 uncultured Bacilli bacterium
TGAATCAACTAGCTCAGACTGAGCTCTTTTATATTTTTTAGTTTCACTTGTAATATGCGAAGCAAAGTTATCTTTACCAACTTTTTCGACTTTAGCTAAACATTTTCCGCTTACAACATAGCTACCAGAAAGAAGACTATCTCCTTTTTGTTTAAAAATAGCATCTGACTCCCCCGTTAATAATGACTCATTTACTTCCATTTCGCCTTCTAAAACAACTGAATCAGCCACAATTTGACTACCCATTTCTAAAAGAACAACATCATCCAAAACAATTTCATCAACTAAAATTTCCTGTTCTTTGCCATCTCTTAAAACTTTAACTTTACTCTCTTTTAAAACGCTTAACTTTTTAACTAAATTACGGGCATGAATTTCTTGATAAATACCAATCGCACAGTTAAGAATAATAATTGCCATGTAAAAAAGATTAGTATAAGCCCCAACATAAAGTAACGCGATTGCAATTAAAACATTAAATAAATTAAACAACGTAAAAACATTATCCCGGATAATTTCCCAATTACTTCTTGTTTTATCATCATCTAATTTATTTACTTGTCCTTTTTCAATCCGATTTAAAACTTGTTTTTCACTAAGACCAGTTATTTTTTCTTTCATACTCCACTTCCATTCCTATCTATTATATCAAGCAAAAAAGAAAAGAAAAAGGCTAAACTTAATAGTTCCTTTTTCATATAGTATTATCTCTTAATTAAATTCTTTTAAAACAAAAAAGAATTAGCTAATTGCTTCTTCTTTTCTACTTTTTCTCTTGTTCATACTTTGTCATAATTTTATTCATTTCATACATTTTTTCATCTAATTCATGAACATCTATAGCGGCATTTTCTAAAGACGCTTTCACTTCATCTGGTATAACATCCGGAAATTTATAACGAATTTTATGTTCAAGTGTCGCCCAGAAATCCATTGCCACCGTCCGCACTTGAATTTCCGCTGTAATATACTCAACATATCCTTCTAAATATATTGGCACCAATACAATAATATGATAACTTGTATACCCAGAATCCTTTGGCTCTTTAATATAATCTTTTCTTTTTTTTATCAAAATATTTGTCGCCCGAGTAATACTTGATACAATATCATATACATCACTTAAAAAGGAAACAACTAGACGTACTCCCACAACATCCGAAACATATTTTTCAATATTTTCTTCCGTAAGTTCATATCCTTTTTTCCTAAGTTTCTTTTCAATACTATCCATTGATTTAATCCGGGCTTTAAAATGCTCGACAGGTGAATAACCATGCTTTCTTTTAAACTCTTCTAACAAAATTTGTAATTCTGTTTCTAACATCTTACAAGCATATTCATATTTATACAATGATATTTTTTCCATCAATCAAAACTCCTATCAAAAAAAGTAATACAAATTGTACTACTTTTATTCATAATTAGCAAGTTACCCAAAAACTATTCTTCTAATTTTTTTAAAATACCTTTTGTTACATCAATAGCTTTTTCCCGAACAGCATTAGCTGCATCTTCTAAAACAGGTTGGCCCTTTTCTTTGGCATACAAAACTAAATCCTTAGCAGCTTTTTGAATTTCTTGAGCTTTTTTTTGAGCTATTTTTAAAACTTTTTCTTTATCTAATTCTTTTAAAGCTTTTTCAATTTCTTCTGACTTACGAACAACATATTCACGTACATCATCCATATCAACTTCTTTAGCTTTACTAATTAATTCATCAAGTTTAACTTTTAATTCAGCTCTTGTTTCTTTACCACTTTTAGGCGCAAATAAAATACCTAACCCTGCACCTATTGCAGCTCCACCAAGTAATGCTGCTGCTGTTTTCTTTTTCATTAAAACCGCCACCTTTCCTTATTACTTATTATACAATAATTTTTGGTAAAAAAAACGTCTCCTTTCTTATCTTGACTATTATTTGACAAAAAAGATATAATAGAACTTGAAAGAAGGTCCGAATGATAGAAATTTGTTCTTATATTTTATTATTTTTTCTTTATTCTTTTTTAGGCTGGTGTTTAGAAGTTTTATGTAAACTTATATCCGATCACAAATTTATTAACCGTGGTTTTTTAATTGGTCCGTATTGTCCAATATATGGTACAGGCGCAATTATAATGACTTTTTTATTAAAAAAATACTTAGATGATCCTATTACTTTATGGATTATGATTATTTTATGTTGCTCTATTTTAGAATATTTTGTAAGTTTTATTTTAGAAAAAATCTTTCATGCTAGATGGTGGGACTATTCAACTAACAAGTTTAACATTAATGGCCGTATTTGCTTAGAAACTATGATTCCTTTCAGTATATTTGGATTATTTATTTTATACAAATGTAATCCCTTTTTCTTAAACCTAATTAATGCCATTCCCCATACTATTCTTTATCTTTTAACAATTATTCTTTTAATCGGTTTTATCGTAGACCTTATCTTATCAACTAAAATAATTTATAACATTCAAAATATTACCACTAATGTAACTAAAAAAATGATTTTTAAAAAAGATGATACTGAACGTATCACCAAATTAGTTCGCGAAAAAATCGAAAAATCAAAAAATCTTCTTAATCGCCGAATAATTCATGCTTTCCCACATCTTACTTTACTTCAAAGAACGAGAAAGAAAAATAAAAAACGACACTAAACCAACCGCTAAACAAAAAGCCCCTAGAACATCACTAGCAAAGTGGACCCCTAAATAAATTCTACTAAAACCAATTAAAACGACATACAGTATAAAAGGAATGGAAAATATTCCTTTTTTTACTTTAGACATTTTACTATGCCAAATAAAATAAAGAATTAAAAAAGAAAATGTTGTCACCGCCATCATGTGACCACTTGGAAATGAATAACCGCTTACTTCTACTAAATGAGGAAATCCTGGTCTTTCCCGACTAAAAAAATACTTTAACAAAACATTTAAAACAGCTTCGACAGCCATTGTTCCCAAAAATAATTGTCTTTGTTCTTTTTTTCTTAATAACACTAAACTAATCACAATCAAAATAAGCAAAAACCATAGTTCTCCCGCATTTGTAATTACTTTAAAAAAATCAGTTCGCGGCCAAGTTTGCAACCATTCATAAACAGGCACATCAAAAAAAATTGTATTTCCATTAATAATAAAAATTGATAAAAAGAAAAAACAAATAAAGAAAAAAACCGCTATATATAAATAATAAATTGTTTTCATAAATAATAATCTCCTACTGTAACTATATGTTTTTTATCTTCTTTTATTTTACACTTCTTTTAACTTTTTTTCTAGAGCAAAGAAAAAAGTTGACTCTTTAAGACAACCCATTTTCTTCAAAAAAGATTTGATACCACCGAATAAAACAGAAAACATTCCATATTTTACGATAATAATCTTTTTTACCACTTTTATGTTTTTCTAACATTTTTAACAATTTTTTTGGTTTAAAATATTTCTCTGCCACTTTAGATAAAAAGGCATCTTTAATCTCATTATACACATCATCTTCCCGCATCCAATCACGAATAGGAACAGGAAAACCAAGTTTTTTCTTTTGATATGCTTTAGTTGGAATTACTTTCTTAGCCGCATCTCGTAAAGCAACTTTGGTATTTTCTTTAGTTATTTTATATTCAAAAGGTAAAGAAGAAGCTATTTTAAAAACTTCCTTATCCACAAAAGGAACTCTGCCTTCCAAAGAATTAGCCATTGTCATTCGGTCAGCTTTTTGTAAAATATCTTTCATTAACCAAAAATGAATATCAATCGCTTGCATTTTAATTAAATTATTTTCATCTTTAAATTCATCATATACTGGTTTTGTAATTTCCGCATTTTTTAAAGTAATTGGAATTTTAAGCAATCTTTTTACTTCCATCTCTGTCCAAACTTTATTCACCCCAATATAATTTTCTTCTAAAGTCATACCTCTTCGAACCAAAAAATTTATTCCTCTTACTTGCGGCAACAAGCTACACACTTTAGCAATCGCATGACGAATAAAAAATGGCACTTTATTATAAAAGGAATAATCTATTTCTTCACGATAAGAATTATAACCGCCAAAAAATTCATCCGCCCCTTCACCAGATAAAACAACTTTAACATCTTCCCGGGCTAATTTCGAAACAAAATACAACGCTACAATCGCTGGATCGCTTGCAGGCTCATCCATGTGATATAACACTTTATTTAAGGCCGCCATATACTCTTCTTTATGAATAATTTTCTTTTTATTTTGAATTCCTAATTTATCGGCTAAATCTTTAGCATAATCACTTTCATTATATCTTTTAACATCATAACCAATCGTATATGTTTTATTAGGCTTCGCTAAAGATACTAAATAAGAAGAGTCAATCCCACTAGACAAAAAAGAGCCTACTTCAACATCACTAATCATGTGGTGTTTGACACTATCTTCCATTGCCAAGCCAATGTTACAAACCGTTTCATTATAGTCTTCTTTCACAATTGGAAAAGTTAATGAATAATACTTATCAATTGTTTTTTTACCATCTTTAAAAGTTAAAGAAGTCCCGGCATCTAAACGATATACGCCTTTAAAAAACGTTTCCATAGTCGGCGTAAAGCTAAAAGACAAATATGAAGATAAAATTTTCTCATTAAATTCTTTAACAAATTTTGGATGATCTAAAAACGCTTTAATTTCCGAAGCAAATAAGAAACTTCCTTCATTTTCATAATAGTAAAAAGGTTTTATTCCAAAAGGATCTCTTGCACAAAACAAAACTTTTTCTTCCAAATCATATAAAGCAAAGGCAAACATTCCCCGTAAGTAAACAGGTAAATCTTTTCCCCATTTTTGATAACCATATAATAAAACTTCTGTATCACTATTGGTTTGAAAAGGATATTCTTTTAATTCTTCTTTTAATTCTAAATAATTATATATTTCCCCATTAAATACAACCACATAACGTCCATCTTTAGAAAACATCGGTTGTTTTCCACCTTCTATATCAATAATAGAGAGTCTTCTTTGGCCTAAAGCAACATCATCCAAAACAAAAAAGCCTTCAGCATCAGGTCCCCGATGTTCTATTCGGTCCGTCATTTTTTTTAAAGTTTTTTGCATATCTTTTTCTTTACCAATAAAGCCAGCTATGCCACACATAAAATCACCTACATATCTTTTTTTATTATACCCTTTTTCAATCAAAATTAAAAGCAAAAGCAAAAATGCACCGTTTTTTGAAAATTCAGTGCAAATTCATTATTTTTTTAACCAAAATGCCCTTTTTTGGTCAAAAAAGGCTCCTAAAAATGCAAAAATGCACTGTTTTTCGAAAATTCAGTGCATTTTTACAAAAAATATGCTAAAATAACTACTGAAAGGAGGGCTTATATGAAACCATTTGAACCCGAAAAATTACCTATAACTTATCCAATCGATAAAGAATTGCTTTCACTTTTAGCTGAAGCTAATGAAAAATTTGGCGAATACAAAACAGCCCTAAAAAATCTAGAGTTTGATCCTAAATTGTTTTTAGATTCAATTCTTTTGCAAGAAAGTTTAAAATCAACTCAAATTGAAGGAACCCAAATTTCTCAAGATGAGCTATACTATTTAAAGTATATGCCTAAAAATGACGAAAATAAAGAGATTTATAATTTAAAAAAAGTTATTGATTTCAGTGAATCCTCAAGAAAAGAAAATTCTAAAATCACTCTTTCTTTTGTAAATCAATTACATCAAATCCTCTTAGATAGTGTTCGTGGAAAAGAAAAAAAGCCAGGAAGTATAAGAACAATTCAAAATTGGATTGGTCCTAAAGGGTGTCAAATAGAAGACGCAACCTACATTCCACCTATTCCTGAACAAGTTCCGACATTACTAGAAAATTTATTTGACTACATGAATAATCAATACATAGACCCAATTTTTATCAATTTAGCAATCGCTCATTCTCAATTTGAAACGATTCATGCCTACCATGACGGCAACGGAAGATTAGGTCGCGCCCTAATTCCAATCCAATTATCTTATTTAACAAACGAAACACCAATTTTATTCTTATCAGAAGTAATTGAACTTTATAAACCAAGTTATTACAAACTTTTAAATGAAAGTCGAAATGGCAACATGATTCAATTTATTAAATTTTTTCTTCAATGTATTATTGAACAATGTAATAATTACATCTATAAAATCTATAAAATAAAACAAATCTATAAAAAAGACATGGAACTTGTTAAAAACATTAAAGGAAAAAGTGTTTATCTTATTATGCCTAGTATCTTAAAACAAGTAATTTTTACCAAAAAAGATATTGAATTAGATACTAAAATTTCTCGAAATGTCGTATCTAAAGTTATTGACCAATTAATTCAGCTCGGTATTATAGAATTAGATAATACTGTCGCTAAAAAGGCATATAAATATAAAGAAATTTATAATGTATTTGTCAAAAATTAAAAATGCACCGTTTTTTGAAAATTCAGTGCAAATTCATTATTTTTTTAACCAAAATGCCCTTTTTTGGTCAAAAAAGGCTCCCAAAAATACAAAAATGCACTGTTTTTTGAAAATTCGGTGCATTTTTCAACTTTTAATCAAGGATAATTGAACTTTTTCTTTTTCTAAATCAATTCCACAAACATAAACAGTTACTATATCACCAACACTTAAAATATCATTAGGATTTTTCACAAAACTTTTACTCATTTTAGAAACATGAACAAGTCCATCATCATGAAGACCTATGTCGACAAAAGCACCGAAACTAGTTACATTTCGAACAGTTCCTTTAAGCTCCATTCCTTCCTTTAAATCATTAATCGATAAAACATCACTTTTTAAAACTATATCATCTAGTTTATCCCGATAATCTTGACCAGGATGTTGTAACTCATCTAAAATGTCAGCCACAGTATATGTATCGGCATCTAAATCATTTGCTAAAGTAGTTGCATCTGCTTTCTTTAAAGTTTCATTAAAAGCTTCCGTTCCAAAATCTTTTAAATCTAAACCTAATACCTTTAAAATTTTCCAAGTTAAATCATAACTCTCTGGGTGAATTCTAGTTTTATCTAACGCATTATCGCCATCGATTATTCGTAAAAAACCAATTGCTTGTTCATAAACTTTATCACTAAAACCTGGCAATGCTTTAACTTCTTCCCGATTTGTAAAATTTTTCTTTTCTCTAAACTTTAAAATACTGTCAATTGTTTTTTTCGTTAAACCAGAAATATAACGTAAAATACTTTGACTAGCCGTATTAATATTCACTCCTATTTCATTTACAATTTTAGCCACGGTAAAATCTAAGGCTTCCGAAAGTTCCTTTTGATTTACATCATGTTGATATTCCCCAACTCCAATACTTTTTGGATCTATTTTAACTAATTCTGATAATGGATCTTGAACTCTTCTTCCAATCGAAATAGCACTTCTTTTCTCAACCGTTAAATGAGGGAATTCTTCAATTGCTAAAGGACTTGCTGAATAAACTGAAGCTCCAGCTTCACTTACTAAATTATATAAAACGTTGGTTCCTTTAATTGCCGAAGCTACAAAAGCCTCACTTTCTCTTGAAGCAGTTCCATTACCAATGGCAATAATTTGAACCCCATATTTCCGAATTAAATCTTGTAAAACAATGGTACTTTTTTCTTTTTCATTTTTAGGCTCGTGTGGATAAATCGTACTAATTTCTAAAACATTTCCATAAGGATTTAACACGGCCAACTTACAACCAGTTCGAAAAGCCGGATCAAAACCTAAAACCACTTTATCTTTTACCGGTTTAGTCATCAACAAATGTTCTAAATTATCTTGGAATGTCCCAATCGCCTTTTTTTCGGCCATATCAGTTAAATCAGCCCGAATTTCTCTTTCCACACTAGGATAAATTAATCTTTTTAATGAATCTATAATAGCTTCTTTCACAAAAAAAACTACAAAAGAAGAAGAATTCTTTATAATCTTTTTCTCTAACATTTCTAAAATACTGTCTTTATCAAAATCTAATGAAACTGTCAAAACTTTTTCGTTTTCACCACGATTCATTGCTAGTACCCGATAATGTTTAGCATACTTAATCTTTTCTTGAAAATCATAATACATTTGATAAACCTTTTTCTCATCACTTGCCTTTTTCTTGATTTGGCTTGTTATAAACCCATTGTTCCAAATTTCTTTTTTAATAAGTTTACGATAATAAGCATTATCACTTATCCACTCAGCAATAATATACTTAGCCCCTTCTAAAGCTTTGTCAGGTTCACAATTATACCCTTTAGCTAATTGCTCTAATGTTCCCGTTACAGGAAAACTCATTATTTTTTTAGCTAACGGTTCAAGTCCCATTTTAATCGCTTCACTAGCTTTTGTTTTTTTCTTTTCTTTAAAAGGTCGATATAAATCTTCAACATCACTTAGTTTCTCACAAGCTAAAATAGATACCCGTAACTCATCAGTCATTAAATCTTTTTCTTCAATAAGTCTAATAACATCTTCTTTTCTTTTTAACAAATTTTCTAAATATGTATATTCTTTATCTATCTCTCTTATTTGTTCCTCATCTAAAGAACCAGTCATTTCTTTTCGATAACGCGCAATAAAAGGTATTGTTGCCCCTTCCTCAAGTAGTTTCAAAACAGCCTCAACTTGACCGACCTTAACCCCCAGTTTATTAGCTAAAATTTCGATATTATTCATTTTTCATTCACTCCAAATACTATGGTATCAAAAATAACCAAAAAAAGAAAACGTATTTACAGTTTTCTTTGTAAAGAAATTTTTCTTTCTGGATGATCTTTCATTACTTTTTTTATTTTTTCTTCAATTTCTTTTTTTCTTTTGCTACTTGCTAACTGACATTCTAAATCAACATAAGATTGAAAAAAGACATTTTCTATTTCTGAAGCACAATATTCTTCCCAGCATTCCAATTCTTTATCAAATGTTCCTAAAGAATATAATTCACCGGCATAAGGTGCCTCATATTCCTGATATTTTTGAAAATCAATCAAGAAATTTTCTTCTTCATGGCCAGGAAAAATAAAATGCAAATAATAAATACTCTTTTTGCCATACAACTGCCAATCTTCTGGTGTCATATTTTTATTTAAAAAGTATAAATAATTATCTATTTGGGCTCCTAAACTATTTTCTGTTTCTAATGTTTTGACAATCTTTTCTTCTTCCTCTTCATCATCAAAATCTGAGTAATCATCATTGTAAGTCGAATTAAAACTCGTTAAAAGATGTTGTAAACGCCATATTGCCAAACGGTGTTCTTGTTCAAAATCATCATTATTTAAAAGGGCCTTTGCATAAAAAGAAAAACTAAATTCATCTTGCCAATATGTCTGTGATACATACTCTTTAAGTAAAAGCACATCCCCTTCATAAATAATTTCTTTTTCTCTAGCTAAACAATTTCTTAATTCATTATATACTTTCATTCTTTTAGGAAAATTCAAAGTATTACTAGCTAACAAATCATATAAATAATAAATATAATGGGCATTAGCAAAATATTTTCTAACTGTCTTAGCAATATCAAAAAACTCATCAGCCGTAAAGCCTAAAGAATCTATCATGCTATTATCTAATATAATTTTACTAGTTGCTTCAAAATTTAAAGCATACTTTTGATACAAAGTCCGTAGTTTTTCTGCTATAACAGGCTCTTTTTCTTTACCGTTTAAATATACCATTAATGTTGGTTCAACCAAAGGTAAACATCTTTTTGGCAAACTAAATAAAAACGCTTCCAAAATAACCAATGTTTCATCTAAAGACAAATCCGGAAAAACATCATGCACTAAACAATTCAAATATTCATCGATCATCATTCCCAAATAATCATCTTCTTTTGCATATTTATAAGTTGTCATTTTTCCTTTTTTATTCATATCTTTAAAAAGATATTTATTAGGAAGAACACTAAAAAGAAAAGCAGCTGTATCTTCTTCATTTAAAGAAGCTGAAGCCAAAAAATTTGTTTGAAAAACTTCTAACCATTCCATAAAATAATTTGTTCTTTCCAAAGCCTGCTTAATATAATCGTTATCTTTATATATAGCAGCCTCTTTAATTAAAAAAGTTGTTTGATATTGTGAATCCAAAAACAATTCTAACGGAATAAGTAACGAAGATAACCGTAAAGCTGGAACATAAAGATCTTTTTTAGTTAACTTAGATACCAAAAAAGGACTAGCAAATGATATTTTATATAATTCATATAAACGATCGACATAAACATCAAATTCTTCCACATTAACAATACTTTTTAATAATTTTTCTTCTTTTTCTTGCATGTCCTTAATTAAAGGATAAAGCTGTTTATCTTTTGTCTTCCATCCATACAAAAACAAATGATAATATTTTTCTTCAAATTCTAAAAATTTTACAAATCTTTTTTCAAATTCTAACATAACCCACCTACTATAACTTTCACTCTTCTTCTAACATTATTCGTGATTGGATATTTTTCCCTTTATCAAGTTCATCTAAATTATGCACTCTAACAGTAATAACATAATCTATTTCTTCCCCAACATTTATCGTGTCACCATCATAAAGCGTTGTTGTTTCACTTGGAAAAATTCCACTGCTAACTTCCACAGTTTTATTATTCCTACTTAAAGAATAAGTAATGGAATCTTTAAAATATACATTATTATACACCTCAGCAAAACGAAGTCGATACTTTTTTGCCACATTTGTTTCATTTTTAACCCTAATTCTTAAAGAAGTGGTATTTCCTTCCCCGATATTTGATAATAATAAATTCCCCGCATTTTCATAAATAATCGTTAAATTATTTTTATATTCTTCGTTATGTTTAGCAAAATGGGTATCATAAGTATCATAAATCAGAATTCCAACTCCTAAGAAAAAAAAGAGCCACAACCATAATGTTTTCCTTTTTTTCATCAACAAGTCCTCCTAAAAATGGACACTTTCATGGTTCGGTTCACTATATAAATCTTCAAATTTACCTTTACGTGACTGTATCATCAAACCTAAAATACCGACAATAAACAAAAGGAAAGATACTATCTGAGCCACTTTAAAACCACCAAGCATCAAAGAATCAGTTCGCATTGCTTCAATAAAGAAACGCCCAACACTATACCAAATAAGATATACACAAGTTAAACCACCAACTTTTAAATACTTATAATGTTTAACTATAATTAAAACGATAAACCCTAATAAACACCATAAAGATTCATATAAAAAAGTTGGATGATAATAATTGCCATTTATATACATACCATTAATAATAAATTCTGGAATATGCAAACTTTCTAATGTACTTCTTAAAACAATTCCCCCATGTGCTTCCATGTTAAAAAAGTTACCCCATCTACCAATAGCCTGCGCTAAAATGACCCCTGGAACGGCCATATCTACTATTTTAGCTAAACGAACTTTGTATTTCCGACAATATAAAGCCATTGTAATTAAACCCGCAATTAAACCCCCATGAATTGCTAGGCCACCTTCCCAAATTTTAAAAACACTAACTGGGTCAGCTCGATACTGTGAAAAATTAAACAAAACATAGTATGCTCTTGCCCCGATAAAAGCAAAAATAATAGTCCAAAAAAACAAATTAAACAAAAAGTCAGCTGGATAATTTTGTTTTTTTCCTTCCTTTAAAAAATAAGACATCCCAATTACAACCGCAACTAAAAGCAAAACAGAATACCACTTTATTTCTAAATCACCAATTTTTATAAATACTGGATCCATAACTTACCTCCACTCTAAAAAAATTATAGCATACTTTCCCTCCTTAGGAAATTTTTTTTGTACGATAATATTTACCAAAAGTATCTAAAGAATTATGCAATGAATTAATATATGATA
>CALVLG010000018.1 GCA_944336815.1 uncultured Bacilli bacterium
AGTTATTCGAATAATATTATTGCTTTTGGGTATAGAATTAATTTTAAAAAAGTAATTCTTTTGTTTTAAATTTGTGATGTATAATTATTTCTTTTTTTTTTCATTTTAATAAGGGTGAAAAAATATGTTAGAAAAAGAAGTTTTAATTAAGTTATATCAAAATGTTGATATGGGAATTATTGGGATTGAATCAATTGAAGAAAAAATTGAAAGCCGTTCTTTAGCAAAGGTTATTTTGGCGCAAAAAAAGGAATATGAAATTTTAAAAGAAAAGATTAGTACTTTATGTAGTAAATATGATGTTTTAAATAAAGAACTTGGAGGAATGGCTAAATTTAGTAGTGATATGATGGCTGCAATGAAAACAATGATGGATAAAAGTGATCACACAATTGCAAAAATGATGATGGAAGGAACTAATAAAGGATTAATTAGTTTGGAAGAATTGTTAAATAATTATGGTGGGAAAGATGAAAAAATCGTTAAATTAATTCAAGAAGTTATTTCGTTAGAACATCAAAACAATGAAGAGTTAAAAATATTTTTATAAAAGATGTCAAGTATTGTCACTTCTCTTGTGAGAAGGACTTTTTTTATGTTAAAATAGGGACAGTAACTTGAAAGAAGGAATAATTAATGCAAGAAAAACACCGTAAGTGGATTTGTTTGGGGTTATTTTTAATTGCGATTTTTGTTTGTTTTACAACGGGGTGTGGAAAAAAAGATTATACAATCGGTGATTTAGAAGGCTACCATTACGAGGAAACTGATGAGGTAACTAATTATGTTAAAATTGTTACAAATCATGATCAAGTAATTTTAGTAGAGTTATATCCTGAAGATGCTCCAATTACAGTTGAAAATTTTCAAAAATTAGTAAGTGAACACTTTTATGATGATCTTATTTTTCATCGGGTTGAAAAAGAGTTTGTAATCCAAGGTGGAGACCCTGAAGGAACTGGTGTTGGTGGTAGTGACGAGACTATTAAAGGCGAATTTTCTAGTAATGGGGTAGATAATCCGATAAAACATGGTAAAGGGGTTTTATCTATGGCGCGGAGTGATGATCCTGATTCAGCATCTAGTCAATTCTTTATTTGTTTAAGTGATAATGAAGGCGTGCAAAATTTAGATGGCAATTACGCTGCTTTTGGTAAAGTTATCGCGGGTATGGATAGTGTATTAGAAATTGGTAATGTAAAAGTAAATGGTAGTGTTCCTGTTCAAACCCAACGGATGGTGAGTGTAACATTTGTAAAAGTAAGTGAGAATAATGGATAATATTACGACTTTAAAATTAGAAATGGAAATAGATGCCTTAAAGAAAAATGTCGAGAAATTAAAACAAAAGAAACTTTCTAATAACAGTGATATTGAGGCTTTAGAATTACGAATTAAAAAAACAGAGATTTTGATTGAAGGTAAGAAAAGAAAATTGAGCGAGATAAAAAGACGTTAAAATTTGAAAATTATTTGGAAATATAGTATAATACCTCCTGGAAAAAAGGGGGTTTTTAAATGCCTAAAACAGTTTTAGAATTAAAAACAAATGCTTTTTTATTAAATGATCTTTTTAAAGAAAGTAATCATTTTAAAGAAAGTATCGTTCGTGATATATTTTATTTTACGTTAAATAAGCCTATATATATTCCTAGTATATATAAATTATCTTCTAACGGACAATATGTTTATCATGGGGAAAAAAGAGCATATCCATTTTATGTTTTTTCAGATTTTGTTAATGATGAGAAATTAAAACAACAATTACAAACGATGGAACGAACTAAAAAATGTCATGATTTTGCTTTACAGTTTACTTTGGGTGAAGAGGGTTATAAAATTGTAACCGGCTATGTTAATCTTTTTAATAAGAATTTATTACATTCGGTTTTAAAAACATACTTTCCTATTTTAAAGAAAAATGTATATTTAGATTTTACTTATAATATTATTATGGATTGTGAAACTTATGAAGATTTGTTTAGTTTTAAAAAAGTTGAAACTTTAACACATGAAGATATGATCGAATTTGAAGAAAACTTATATTTACTTTTTGATGCTTATGAAGAAAAATTTACTGTTTGTTTTGCTAAAGAGTTGACAAGAGATTTAAAACGGGTCAAAAAGACATTTGACAAGTAAGGGAAAATACCCTAAAATATAGGTGAAAGCTAAGAAAAAGAGGAGTAAAAATTTGTTTTTTTAAAGAGAGTCTATGGTAGGTGAAAATAGATAAAAAAAGAATTTTGAAGAAACTTTGGAGCTAGGGTTTAGGTAAATAAACTTTCGGTGTTACTCACGTTACGAGTTAGAGAAAAAAATAAGGTGGTACCACGGCTATATCCGTCCTTTGGTAGTGCCTTTTTTATGTGTTAGAAAGAGGTTTTTTAGATGACAAGAGAAGAATTTGCTAATATTTTATTACCTGATGTTTTACATGATCGGGCTTATTATGAGGCAAAGTATCCAAAAAGAAATTTAGAAGCGGGAGCGATGGTTACAAGACTTGCTCCTAGTCCAACCGGTTTTGTTCATATTGGTTCTTTATATCAAGCTATCGCTGCTCAAAAGCTTGCTCATCAAAGTGGGGGAGTTTGCTTTTTAAGAATTGAAGATACGGATCAAAAAAGAGAAGTGGAAAATGGTATTGAAGGAATTATTAATTCTTTAAAACAATATGAAGTTTCTTTTGATGAAGGGCCTTTAGATAATGGTATGGATGTTGGCAATTATGGTCCTTATATTCAAAGTAAAAGAAAAGACATATATCAAGCATTTGTTAAGGATTTGATCATTAAAGATTTAGCTTATCCATCATTTTTAACGGAAGAAGAAAAGGAAGCTATTACAGAAAAACAAAAAAAGATTAAATCACGGATTGGTTATTTTGGTCCTTGGGCAATGGATGAGCGAAACATGAGTATGGAAATGGCAGTTCAAAAAGTTAAGGCAGGCCTTCCTTATGTTATTCGGTTGAAAAGTAAGGGGAATTTCTTAAAAAGAGTTGTTATAAAAGACGCTATTAAAGGCGATATTTCAATTCCTGAAAATGATATGGATATTGTTTTGTTAAAACAAGATGGGATTCCAACTTATCATTTTGCACATGCAGTTGATGATACTTTGATGCATACGACGCATGTTACGCGGGGAGATGAGTGGATCAGTAGTTTACCTATTCATGTAGAATTATTTGAAGCTTTAGGTTTTAAGGTGCCTACTTATGCGCATTTAGCAACCATTCAAAAAGAAGAAGATGGTAAGAAAAGAAAAATTAGTAAAAGAAAAGATCCAGAAGCAAATGTAATGTATTATTTGGAAAAAGGGATTCCGGTTAAAGCGGTAGAGCTTTATTTAATGACACTTTTAAATTCTAATTTTGAGGAATGGTATTTAGCTAATCCTAAAGGAAATATTCAAGATTTTACGCTTCTTTTTGATAAGATGAGTGTTGGTGGAGCTCTTTTTGATATGGAAAAACTGCTTAATATTTCTAAAAATTATCTTAGTTTATTAACGGCTGAAGAAGTATATCAAAATACTTTAGATTGGGCTAAGAAGTATGATAGTGATTTTGCTAATCTTTTAGAAAAAGAAAGAGAAGTTGCTATTTTAACTTTAAATATTGAAAGAGAAAGCGAAAAACCAAGAAAAGATTTTGCTATGTATAGTGAAGTAAAAGAAAATATATGGTATATGTTTAAAGAAAATTTTACGGAAAATTTAAAATATGATTGGCAAAAGATTACCGATAAGACAGAAATAAAACATATTTTAGATATATATTTGGCTAAATATTATGATCCTAAAGACGATAATGAAGAATGGTTTAATAAAGTGAAACTTTTATGTGATGAGTTAGGTTATGCTTCTAATATGAAAGAATATAAGCAAAACCCAGAAAAATTTAAAGGAAATGTGGCTGATGTTTCAACGGTTATTCGGGTTGCTTTAACGACAAGTTCTAGAACACCTAATTTAAAAGATATTATGGCTATTTTAGGGATGCAAGAAATTCAAAGAAGAGTTGGGTTGTTATGAAAATTGCAGTGATTTCAGATGTTCATTCAAATAAAGATGCTTTAAATGCCGCGTTTGTGGATATGGAAAAAAGAGGCGTTGATAAAATCGTTTGTTTAGGAGATATTGTTACTAAATATATTTATCCTAGGGAAGTAGTTGAGGCGCTTAAAACTTCTTGCGATTTTTTGGTGAAGGGTAATTGTGATCAAAATGTTGTTAACAATGAAAATTACAAATATGCAAGAAGTAAACTAGGGTTAGAAAATATTGAGTTTTTAGATAGTTTACCTTTAGTTGTTCAAAAACAATATCAAGATATTCTTTGTAATTTTTTTCATGCTACACCTACTTCTAATGATAAAATTTTTAACCCACTACAAGATACTAATTATGAAGAGATGATGATTGGGAAAAATGCACAAGTTAATTTTGGCGGGCATACCCATATTCCAAGTATTAGTTTAATTAGTCCGCAAGGGTTCTTTTTAACAAATGAAAGTCTTGTTTATTTAAAAAGCGATGGTAAATATTTAGTTAATGTTGGGAGTGTCGGTGACCCTTTAATTAAAAATCCAAATCATGATAGTATTCATAATTATTTAGTAGCTGAGAATTTTAATTATGTTATTTTAACGATTGAAAATGATAAATATTATGTTGAAAAAATTTCGGTTCCGTATAAAAATTTGTTTGTTAAAATATATATGGATTTTGTACGCAAACAACAAATAAATAAAGATGGCGAGAGGTTTTATCCGCGTTCACCTAAGGATACGGAAAAATTATATGAATCTTTACAAAACATGAATGTTACAGATGTTCCTTTACCAAATGATATAGATAAAACATATACTAGATAAAAGGGGTAATTTTATGAAGGAAAGAAAATATTTACAAAAATTTCACCAAGAACATTTATTACAATTTTGGGATAGTTTGAATGAAGACGAAAAAAGAAAATTAAAAAAACAAATTCATAGTCTTCCTTTGGCTAAAATGCAAAGAATATATATCAATTCTTATCATGATGATGTAATTGAGGCAAAAAAAATTAAACCATTAAAAACTTATTTCTCTAAAGATAGCTCGTTAATAAAATTAGGGGAAAAATTTATTTCTAATTATGCGCTTATTACATTAAGTGGGGGAAGTGGCAGTCGTTTTGGTTATAGTAAAGCGAAAGGAACTTATCCTTTTGTAATTAATGGCAAAGAAACTTCGATGTTTCAAATTGAAGCTGAAAAGTTATTGGATGTTTTTAAAAAATATAACGTGTATATTCCTTGGTATATAATGACTAGTGAAAAAAATGATGAAGAAGTTAAAGCTTTTTTTAAAGAAAAAAAATATTTTGGGTATCCTAAAGAAAAGATTGTCTTTTTTAAACAAAAGTCGTTACCAATATTAAATGTGGAAGGAAAAATGGTTTTAAAAACACCTAGTGAGGTATTATATGCTTCTGATGGAAATGGGGCAATTTTTCATCTTTTAAAAACAACGAAGATTTTAACTAAATTAGAAAAAGAAAAAATAAAATATGTTCAGGTTATTAATGTGGATAATATTTTGGCCAAACTTTTTGATCCGATGTTTCTTGGGTTAATGGCTAGTAACAACTATTTAGTTGGCGCAAAAACGTTATATAAAAAAGATCCTTTAGCTAATGATTATGTGTTTTTTAAATATAATAATCATCCTTTTTTGGGAAACGTTAATGCGATTTCTTCTTTAGAAAATAAAGAAGAATATAGAGATACTTTCAGTGGCATTTCTTTATTTACTATTGAGGCTTTGAAAAAACTTCAAAATGTCCCAATGCAGTATCATCGGGCTTATAAGGCATATTCTTTTTATGAACCAAATGGCTTTTTTGTTAAAAGTGATAAAAAGAATTCTTTTAAATTTGAAAAATTTATTTTTGATGGTTTTTTCCATTTTAAAGATATGCTTTTATATCGGGTAGATGAAAAGGAATTTTTGCCAATTAAAAGTCAAGAAGACTTACAAAAAGGGATTATGGCTTTAGAAAAGTAAAATAGAAACGGCTTTATAAGATGTAAAGTACCGTTTCTTTTTTTGCTTTTTTAAATTCTTTATGGTATATTTTTGATGGAATAGGGTAAGGGATTTTTATGGATTGGTTAGGAATTAAAGAGTTTTTAAAAGATTCAATTAAACTTATTTTATTTTTAATCGTTTTGTTATTTATTATGGTATATGTTTTTTCAATTACGCAAGTGGTTGGAAAGTCGATGTCACCAACGTTAAAAGAAGATGAAGTTTTGTTTTTAAATAAGGCTTATTATCGTTTTTTTGACGTGAAAAGAGGTGATATTGTATCACTAGAATATGCTGATACAAAATATTTGATTAAAAGGGTGATTGGTTTACCAGGAGAAAAAGTGGAAATTAAAAATAATCAAGTATATATTAATGGGGAAATTTTAGAAGAAAATTATTTAGAAAGTGATTTACATTATGATGATTATTCTTTAGAAGATGCTGGGTATAAAACAATTCCGGAAAACATGTATTTTGTTTTAGGGGATAACCGGGAAGATTCGCTTGATAGTCGGGAAATTGGCTTGATTTCTAAAGACGATATACAGGGCAAAATATTCATGCGATTTTGGCCAATTACAAAGATAAAATTTGTTTAAAACACGGGTAGGCGTGTTTTTTCTTTTCTTTACATAAAATATAGTGTGTATTTGTCATGAAAGTGTCGAAATATGTTGCTTTTTGACACTTGTTTGATATAATACAGTTGACGGAGGTTATGTTATGGACAAGAGAAAAGCTATTGTTATAGCAGTCGTGTTATTTCTCCTTATTGGATTAGGTACCTTCGTATTTGCCAATCCAACACAAAGAGGTCTAGAGGGGGATAATACTGGAAATACTACTCAAGGTGGTAGTGAAAGTGTAGACGATAATACGGATGGAAAGGAGGAAAATTCTAACGAAGAACAAGATGAAGAAAATGATGAACCAGTTATTTCAGTAATTGATGATGGCAATGGGAATACTGGAAATGGAAATTCTGGTAATGGTAACGGTGGTTCATCAAATAATAATAATGGTAATAATAATGGTGGATCAACAGAAGAGGATAACTCTGCATATTTAGCAGCTTTAGCTGCTTTAGAAAAAGCTGAAGAATCTTTTTTACAAAGTGATTTAGATTATGCAAATAGTTTAATTGATGCGCTTCAAGATAATGAAGATAAAAGTGATTTAGTAAATAGAGCAAATGTTGTTCAAGAAGTAATTGATGTTGAAACATTAGTGAAAAATTTACAAAATCAAGTAAATACAGCTCAAAATATTGATAACGTTAACTCTGCAAGAGATTATCGCGAAGATGAAGAAATCGTCAATAAAGTTACTGCTTTAGAAAATAGTTCTAAAAAAGAAGAATTAGAATCTATTTTAACAACAGTAGCCAAAATATTAGATGATAAAGAGGCTCCTAGTATAAGTGGTATTGAAAATGGTGTAGTTACTTCACTTGATATTACTTTAAAAGTAACTGATGATAATGCAGTTAAAGTTTATGTAAACGGTACGGAAACTACTTTTGAAGATTTACAAAATATGAAGTTTACAGAAGAGAAAGATTATGAAGTGGTTGTGGTTGATGCTGCGTATAATGAAGCAAAACTTTCTTTTGCTAAAGATGTTACAGCGCCAGAAATGTTTAGCTTAGGTATTACTGGTTTTCTAGCTGAAAATGATGATGCTCACTATATTACCTATGGTAAAGGATTTAGAGTATTACTTTATGTAGATGAAGAATTAGCAACATATCCAAAATTAAAATTTGAAGGAAATGATAAAGAATATGTAGTTAATCCTGCGGATGATAATGATCCTTCTATTAATCGTTATTCATATTTTCTAGATGTTCCAGCTAGTGATGTTACTAAAGAAAACTTTAAAGAAGGCGAAGTTAAATTTAAAATTTATGGATATAAAGATTTAGCTGGAAATAAAGGTGAATCATTAACAAATAATGACATTAATAGCGATATTTACGATAAAGTAATTATTGATAATGCCGCTCCTGTTGCTGCATATTTGTCTTATCGTGTCGATGGGGATGCTGCTGATGGCGTAGAAACTTATTATGCAACAAATGGTGATAAATTATATATTTCTACTGCTGTTAATGAAGAATTAGGGGCAAATCCAATTGCTACATTCACTGATAGCGAAGAAAAACAATTTACTAGTGAATTAGAATTTACTTCTATAAATAAAAGCGGTCAATATATTTATACATCTTATGTAGAAATTAATCCTGATTTAGACGTAGCTGATGGCGATTTAAAAGTTGCTGTTACGAATTTTAAAGATAAAGCTGGTAATAAATTAGAGAAAACATTTACTTCTTCAAAAGTAGAAATAGATCGTACTTTTGTTAAAGAAGTTCATTTATATGCTTTAAATCTTGATAAAGAAAATCATAAATTAATTCGTGATAATGAAAATTTATATTTAGAGTTAGTTTTTGATGAAGAAATTGTAACAAATCCAATTGTTAAGGTTGGAGATGGAAGTGAAGTTAGTATGGCTTGTTCTTGGCGTGATGAATCACAAGGATGGCCTGCTAGATTGTATAAATGCGATGCTACAATTACGATCGATGGTAAAAGCATGAATCTAACAACTAATCAAAATATTCCAATAACAATTAAAAATATTAAAGATGCGGCTGGAAACGAAACTGTTTTAACAGAAGCAAATTTAACAAATAATGATATTAAAGGTTATGGACAGGTGGTTTACGATATGACACCTCCTGTTCATGCCACTTTAGGTATTACTGGTTATGAGAATGAAAACTATGATACTCATTACATAACTTACGGCAAAGGTTTTCGCGTAGCACTTTATTTTAATGAAGAATTATCTGAAGTTCCAAAAGTAAAATTTGATAATTTTGATAAAGGATATACAGCTGTAGTAGGTGAAGATACAGATGCAAGTAAAAATATTTACTCATATATCATTGATATTCCGGCTGGTGATGTAAATGCGGAAAATTTTTCTGAAGGTGAAATAAAATTCCAAGTATATGGTTATAAAGATCTAGCTGGTAATGAAGGTGAAGTTTTAGATAATAAAGATATTAAGCATCCGACTCAAACAAAAGTAGTAATTGATAAAACTGCTTCTGCAGATAGATGGGTATACATTTTAAATTGGAATGATTCAAGTTATAGAACTTCTATAAGTGATGGGGAAACTTTATTGGTAGAAGCTACTTTTAATGAACCTTTACAAACAATGCCTACTTTAGAAATAGGTAATAGTAAATTTGTATTTACCGATGAAGAAAAACTTGGGGTAGAAGATCACTATGCTTATCGTGTTAAAGTTAATATTAATTCTTCGTTAGGGTTAGAAGAAGGTAAAGAAATTCCATTTAAAATTACTAATATTGTTGATTTAGCTGGCAACAAAGCAGAATCTTTAGATAATAATGATGTTGTTCATCATAAAGATAAAGGTTATGGCCAAGTTGTTTATGAAAATCCGATTGTAAGTTTAACTTTCCATAATGCAACACATTATAAAGAAAATGAAGATTTAGGAAGTAATGTTTCTGTAACGGAAGCAAGTTATGGTGATACATTACGAGTATTTGTAAGAACTAGTCAAGATTTTGCTTTAGCGTATAAACCTATTATTAATATAAATGGTTTTACTAAATAACTTAATCTATCTAATGTGTATAATGATGGTACTAAAGATTATGGGGCTGATATTAAAATCACTGATGAAATGAATTTGACTTTAGGTGAAGAAATTCCTTTTACAATTGAAAATATTGTATTAGAAAATCGCAATACTCTTCCAAACTTAACTAATGAAGATATTACGTCTAATACTTTAAGCGGTGTTGTTTTAGTAGAAGAATAATTAAAATAAAAAATGTCAAAAAGTTTACAATTTGACATTTTTTTTATTTGTCTAGATTTTATTTATGCTAAACTAATTATAGGTGAGTAAGATATGGCTTATATAAAATTTAAAGAATTGTCAAAGTATTTTGATTTTAAAGAAGAAATTTTGGCTAATAATTTGCCTGATTATGCTAGAGAATATGTTTCTAATGGCGAAAAAATATTACTTGGGTATAAAAATAGTAAAGACTATGCGGTCTTTACTGATAAAAAAATGATTTTATTTGATCGTGATGTTTTAGGGGTTACGTATAAAAAAATTCACGTTTTCCCTTATAAATCGATTTCTTCTAGTGCGATTAATTTTAAGCCTGGTAAAGTTGAACTTTTATTTAGTTTTGATTCAGGTTATCAATTGCATATTAATTTTATTGGGATGAATCATCAAAAGAAAGAAAATATTAAAGTTATTTATAAAACGATGATGAATTCTTGTCTTTAATCAAAAACAATCGTACTTTCATATATTTTTTGGTATCTTTTTCTTTTGATTCGTTCTTTTGTTTCGATAAAGAGAAAATCATAAACTGTTTCCCAGATAGCCAGCCAACCTAAAACAAGGAGAAATTCATGAAAAAATTCGGTTTTTATGAAGTAAACAAAAAAGATTAAAAGAACGCCTATAAAAAAGATAAGGTTTCGAAAACGATTGGCTAAAGTATTTTTGATTTTTTCTTCATTTAATTCAGTTTTAAAATTTTGTTTAATTAAAGTTGAAATTTCTTTTTTAGTGTTTTCGGTTAATTCTTGGGGACATGAGATATGAATTTCAATTTTTTCCTTGGCTTTAGTGCCAAAACATTCTTCGTAAATAAAATTTTTTAAAATAGGGTTTAAAGTTTTTTGTTAAATGGATGGTAAATATCTGAAACCTGTTTTAAATTAAGATTTATTTTTAACATTGTAATCACCATGATAACTATATCATAGAGTTTAAGTGAATTAAAGAGAAAAATAAAAAAGCCATTTTCTGGCTTTGTTTTCTTTTGGTGACCCGTACGAGTTTCGAACTCGTGAATGTAACCTTGAGAGGGTTATGTGTTAAACCACTTCACCAACGGGCCAAAACTGTAAATATTTTATCATTAAATATAATATTATTCAATAATGAATTGAAAAATGATATACTTTAAAATAGAAGGGAAACGAGGTATGAAAATTGCTTTAATAAATGAAAATAGTCAAAAGAAAAGAAATGCTTTTATTTTAGAAATATTAGAAAAGGTTGCTAAAAAATATGGTCATGAAGTTTTTAATTATGGTGCATCCTTAGATAAAGATTATGATTTAGATTATGTTGGGGCCGGAGTTTTAACAGCGATATTATTAAATAGTGAAGCGGTTGATTTGGTAATTACTGGCTGTGCTTCCGGGCAAGGGGTTATGATGGTTGCCAATACTTTTCCTAATGTATATTGTGGGCTTATTAATGATGTTACAGAT
Source organism: uncultured Bacilli bacterium (assembly GCA_944336815.1). Classification (GTDB taxonomy): domain Bacteria; phylum Bacillota_I; class Bacilli_A; order RF39; family UBA660; genus Ventrenecus. Next base: position 11,439 of record CALVLG010000018.1, read on the forward strand.
GTGACGTTATTTCAAAAAATAAATGGTGGGAATGCTATATCTATTCCGTTTGGTAAAAAATTTGGAATTGGTATGGAAATTGAATTAGAAGCTATTTTGGAAGGACTTTTTAAAACGACACCGTGTTTAGGGTATCCAAAGGAACGGCAAGATATTCAAAATGCCCAAAGAGAAAAAT
>CALVLG010000019.1 GCA_944336815.1 uncultured Bacilli bacterium
TCCTTGATTATCATTGTGAAATAGGGGCTTCAACGCTCAAAATAAAGTATCTTTATCCTAAAGCATGTGTTATTGGTGTTGAAAAAAATCGCCACCAACGTGTATTTGCAAGCCTTTTTACCAAGGTATATCAAGATTTAAAAGACCTCAAAGATCTTACTTTTGATACTATTTTTATCGGCGATTTTTTAGAACAAACCGCTAACCCTTTAATTTTTCTTCATAAACTAGCTACTTATTTAAAAGATGGCGGCTATATTATTGGTGAATTTCATAACCTTTGCTCATTTAGAAATTATGAACTATTTTTAAAAGAAGAGTGGTACTATACCAATTTTTTTCAAAAACACTCTTATACTAAAAACGATATTATGAAAATGTTTACTAGTTTAGGCTTTAAAAATGGCACCTTTTATCCATTTTCCCATACTTTAACGCCCCTAGAAGAAGGAAAATCTAAAGCACTACCGTTTGATTCATCTATCTATTACTACGCTTTTCGTTTTCAAAAATAAATCGTTAAAGAATAAGATCAACCTCATCACTATTTAAAATAGCACTTAAGAGATATAAAACGCCACCAATTAGAAAAAGAGAAGCGGCGACAAAATTAAGATTTTTAAGGCAAAAATCACGTAAAGAAAGAGAATTTTCCTTAAAACGACTATAAGAAAGCAAAAGAAAATATAAATATATAAAAAAGGTTATTGTTAAAAGGCCAATATTGATCGTTTTAAAAATTTGTTGATCCCTTTTATTTTTGGTTAAAAGATAACTTCTTTCATAATGATTGGATATAATTGCCAAAAAAGCCGAGAAAAGCGAAATCAGCCATATATAATCTTCGATTTTTAGTTCCTTTAATGCTTTTTCCATTTCTAAATATATATGGCATAGAACAACTTTTTATGATAAGATACTTTTGAGGTGCAAAATGAAAAACAAATATGCAAGAATGAATAAAGAAGAAAAAAAACAATGCCGTACTTTTTATTATAATACGCCAAAAGGAAAAGAAATGAAAATGCGTTTAACAAGATTAACTATTATAGGCATTATAGGTATTATTTTTTCCATTTTTCTAGTTGTCAGCGGTTATATAGCTAAGCAAATTAACTGGGCAACTTGGGCCATGGCTGGTATCCTATTTTGCTTTTCCATTGTTTTTCTTGTTGGAGCAGCAAAAATTCGTCTACAAGTCCTAAATCAATATGCGATTACAAAAATGAAGTAAAAATTAGACTCCGTCCAAAATCCAAAAACATTGTTATTAAATTAATGTTATGGTATAATAAAACTCGATTGAGGGGGAATTTGCATGGAAAAAACGCGAAGAAACAGAATTATAGTTATGTCTATTATGACTTACTATGCACGACAAATATTTGATGAAACCAAAGGATATGAGTTTAGAAAATCACCATTAAAGGACCAAGATTTAGATAAAAAAATTTATGTGTATTCTGCAAAAGAAGATAAAGCTCTAATTGGATACATGAAAGTTTCAGAAATTTTAAAGGGTAATACTACACAAATTTTAAAATCTACCGGTTATGATGTGAGACCAGATGGTCATGAAATTGTTGATTATTATGGAAAAAACTTTCAAAGATGTTGTGCTTTAAAATTATATGACGTAACTGAATTTGAAGAATATCTTACATTAAGAGATATGCGAAAAATTGATCCTAATATTAATCTACCACAATATTATTCCTATATTTACGAAAATAATCCTTTATATGATGTTATCAGAGAATGGGATGAAGCATTTAGTTTAGATGGAAATTTGTGTAAAAATCCAACTAAGAAGAAACAATTGATTTTACAAAAAGGTATAGAAAGAAGGAGAAAATAAAATGACTCATGAAATGAAATTACAACCAGAATATTACAATTTTATATTGAATGGTACAAAAAGAATTGAAATAAGATTATATGATGAAAAAAGACAAAGTATAAAATTAGGAGATACAATTAAATTTTTAAAAGAGCCTGAATTATCAGAATCTTTTAATGCAAAAGTTACAGGTTTATTAAGATATAATTCTTTTAAAGATATGTTTAAAGATTTTGATATTTCTATTTTGTCTGATAAATCAATGACAAAAGAAGAATTAATTAAAGTACTTGAACAATTTTATACTAAAGAAAAACAGGAACAATATGGTGTATTAGGTATAAGAATAGAATTGATAGATTAACTAATAGTCTATCTTTTTATTATTATCAAAATAAAGAAAAAGTGTTAGAATAAGCGATATATTGTGAGGGAGGCTTAGTTTTATGGTTTATATTGAAAGTTTAAAAAGTTATATTGGAAAAATAAGTGATGAAGAATTTGCAGATTTAGCTAAAAGAATCTATGACATTACTGATTTTATTTGTGAAGATTACCCAAAACATAAAGAATGGTATTTTCATAAACAACTACCTAGAATTTTTACACCAAATGGCGAGATTTTGTTTGCAAGATCTGATGAGGATGATAACACTATATTGGCAATGTCATGCTTAAAGAAAGATGAAGAAGAAAAGAAAATTTGTACTTTATATGTGTCAGATCAATGTAGAGGTCAACATTTAGGAACAAAAATGGTCGAAGCTTCTATGAAATTTTTAGAAACTACAAAACCACTAATTACTTTAGCAGATTATAAATTACCTATGTTTCAACCAATAATAGATAAATATGGATGGGAATTAACCGAAATTGTCGAAGGATTATATAATGATAGAGCTAAAGAACTATGTTTTAATGGAACACTCACAAAACAAGCTAACATGGATAAACAAGGACCATCTTTAGTAAAAAAACTTAAAGATAATAATTTAAATACTTAAAAAAGTTGTTACAAAAATGAAGTAAAAATGATTGACGAACATAAGAAAATATAGTAAAATTACCTAGTAACCACTTGGTAATGGAGTAGTACTCAAGAGGCTGAAGAGGCGCCCCTGCTAAGGGTGTAGGTCGGGAAACCGGCGCGAGAGTTCAAATCTCTCCTGCTCCGCCATCGAGATTATAATCCAATTTATTTGGCTTATATATAGAGTTTTTTAAGTTTTCTTAAAAAAAGACTTGTCAAAATGCCTAATATCATGTACAATGATGTAGTCGGTTGACAAATGGGCTTGTAGCTCAGCTGGTTAGAGCGCACGCCTGATAAGCGTGAGGTCGGAGGTTCAAGTCCCCCCAGGCCCACCATTTATTGGCCCGTTGGTGAAGTGGTTGAACACACATGCCTTTCACGCATGCATTCATGGGTTCAAATCCCGTACGGGTCACCAATTAAGCAATTAACTCACTAAAAGTGAGTTTTTTTCATGTTTACTGGCATTTGTGTTCAAGATTTAGTACAATATATTTGGTGAATGAAAATGGAAAAATATGATGTTATCATAATTGGGGCTGGGCCGGCAGGACTTTTCGCATCTTATGAATTAATACCAAAACCATAAATTAAAAATCCTTTTATTAGACGAAGGAAGGTTTGTGATCAAAAGAACTTGTCCAATGCAAAAAAACAAAATATGCGTGAACTTTTACTCATAAGGCAAAAACATTTAGGTAGTGATAAATTGCCTGAATATATTTCCTTATTTACGAAATATTTGCAAGAACAAGGAGTAGAAACATTAGAAATTGTCACGGCTGCCGCAACTGGGCTGGTTGCCGCAAGAGACATTTTAAAACATATTTAAAAATATTTTTAAAACATAGCTAAAACTATGTTTTTTAAAATAAAAAAACGAACAACCTAAAGTTATTCGTTAAAAAACAATTTGGTGTCCCCACACGGGCTCGAACCGTGGACCCACTGATTAAGAGTCAGTTGCTCTACCAACTGAGCTATGGAGACAAATTGCACTACAATAATAGCATAAACAAACAAGAAATACAATAGAATTATCAAAAAAAGGCCACAATTACTTGGCCTTTTAATAGTTTGTTATAGTTCTTAAAGTATCTAAAAAATCATCCATTATGGTAAAATAAGTTTCATTATTAGCGCGATCTTCTTCAGTCAAAGTATTCATCATGTGTACACTTACTGTTGTTCCGTTTGTTTGCGTCGTAATTTCCTTAATAAGCTCATTAGTTGGCTCAGTGTTTTTAACTAGCAAATAACGATAAGTTCCTGAATTAAAATTATTTTTTAAAGTAGTTAAACTAGCGCTATTATTTTGATAATCTTCTAAACTAATGACATTAAAACCGTAATCTTCTAGAAACTTAAAAACGTTAGATGATGCTACAATCGTATTTTGACCACGTTCTTTAGCTTCTTTAGCAATCGCTCTAATATCAGCATCCATAATTGATAATTCTTCTTTTAAATCTTCATATTTAGCTTCGATTTCTTCATTAATATACTTCGTACCAATTTGTTCTTCCAAATTATCTTTAATATTATAAGCTAACATCAAATAATTACTTGGACTTAACCATAATTCTTCCATACCATAAACTTCTTTTAAAGAATAAGCCGCATCAATAACTTTTAACTTCTTGTTTTTATTTACTAAATCTTTTGCAATCTCTTTTTCTTCTGAAGTCCCATTATAAATAAAAATGTCCCCTTTACTATAAGTAGATATTTGTAAATCAGTAACTTCATAAGAATAAACATCACTACCATTTGGATAAATAGATTGAATCGTGCGATTTTCTTCATATAAGACACTAGTTAAATATTCAATTGGATAAGCAGTCGTATAAATCGTTAAATTATCATAATTTGTACATCCAGATAACAAAAATAGGCCTAAAAAGCCAATCATAATTTTTTTTTTTTTTTTCATTATTCATTAGTCTCCTTTTTTAAAGGTTGATACCCATATATACCCCCTGGACGACATTTACTAATTCTTTTAATTCCTAACTCTATGCCTTTTCTTACCCCATAATAATCAATCGCCTCAATCATGTATTCACTACAAGTAGGGATACAACGGCAAAAACTATGCGAAGAAAAAGGTAAACATTGATAACAACGAATCAAAAAAATACATAGCCTTTTCAGGATAATCACCTAAATAGTATTTTACTACAAAAACACATACTTGTAAAACAACTTTTCCTTGTAGTATAATATTTTTGTTGAAAGTAGGGAAATTATGAACTTCAAAGAATTTTTTAAAAAATTTAATTTATCAATTAAAAACGAAGATTTAATTAGGCGCGCTTTTACCCATAGTTCATATTCTAATGAACATCAAGCCGAAAACTATGAACGCTTAGAATTTTTAGGTGATGCGGTCCTAGAATTAATTACTAGTGAATATTTTTATTTACATACAGATTTAAAAGAAGGCGATATGAGTAAAAGAAGGGCTTCTTTTGTTTGTGAAAATGCTTTAGCTACCTATGCTAGAGAAATCGGTTTAGATAAATTTATAATTGTTGGTCATGGCCAAGAAGGAAACGTTAATGATACAATTATTGCCGATGTTTTTGAAAGTGTATTAGGCGCGATTTATCTTGATTGTGGTTTTACTAAAGCCAAAGAATATGCTGATCAAATAATCTTGCCTTATATAAAAAAAGACGTTCATTTTTTAGGAGATTACAAATCTATCTTGCAAGAAATGGTTCAAACTAATAAACAAAGTCTTATTTATCGGTTAGTAAGTGAAAGTGGTCCAGCGCATGACAAAACATTTAAAATAGAGGTTGTAATTGATGGGATAGTATACGGAAGAGGCACTGGCAAAAGCAAAAAAGAAGCTGAACAAAAAGCTGCTTATGATGCCTACCAAAAAAGGGCGAAGTAAGATGAAATTAAAAAGTATTAGAATCTATGGTTTTAAATCTTTTGCTGATAAAACCGAGATTGATTTTAAAACAAACATTACAGCCATTGTCGGACCAAACGGTTCCGGTAAAAGTAATATAGTTGATGCAATTAGATGGGTCTTAGGTGAGCAATCAATAAAAAGTCTCCGTGGTTCTAATAGCATGAGCGATGTTATTTTTAAAGGAAGCGAAACTAGAAAACCATGTAAACGATGCGAAGTTGCTTTAATATTTGATAATGAAAGTGCTTTTTTAAACACCGATCTAACCGAAGTAGAAATAAAACGTGTTTTATATGCCAGTGGTGAAAATGAATACTTTATTAATAACAATAAAGTTCGTTTAAAAGATTTAACGACCATTTTACTTGATTCTGGTGTTGGTGGTGATTCTTTTAACATCATAAGCCAAGGCCATATTGAAAACATCATCAATTCTAAGCCAATTGATCGGCGCATCTTAATTGAAGGAGCCGCCCAAGTTTTAAAATATAAAACCCGTAAAAATGAAAGTCTCCGCAAACTAGAAAAAACTGAAGATAATTTAGACAAGGTATCATTAATCATTAATGAACTAGAACAAAGCGTTTTACCTCTAAAAGAACAAAGTAAAGTAGCTAACGAGTATCTTGCTTTAGAAAAAGAGCTTCATAACTTAGAAATATCTTTAACAGTTGCCGATTTAACCAGTATAAACGAAAAGTATGAAGCAACTTCTAAAACGTTACAAACTTTACAAGATGACATCACCGCGTTTAAAAGTCAAAACACGGCCAAAGAAACAGATATTCAAAAATTAGAAGCCGAAAGCCTTTTAGTTGAAAATAAACTAGATGATGAAAATACTAAGTTTTGGCATCTTAATGAAAAATATAACAAACTGCAAAATGAACGGACTATTTTAGAAGAAAGACAACGCTTAGAACCTAAAAAAGCCCAAATAGATAAAACCGTCCTCGCTTTAAAAGAAGAAGAGTCACATTTAGAAAAAGAACTTGCTTTACAAAGTGCCACCATAAATACTCAGACAACCAAACTTCACGAACTAGAAAAAGAACTTGCTAGTGAAGACGAAAAATCGGCCTTAATAAAAATCGAAGCCGCTAAAGTAAAACAAGACATTGCCAAAAATATGCGTGAAGAAATGGTTTTAAAAAATCGTTTAACTATTTTAGAAGGAACTTTAGAAAATGATTCTAACCTTTCACCAGCCATAAAAAATGTTTTAAATAACCCACGTTTAAAAGGTATTCATAATGTAATTGGCCGTTTAATATCTACCGAGGATACTTATCGGCTCGCTATTGAAATGGCTCTTTCTTCAGCCGCTAATTTTTTAGTTGTTGATAGTAGTAAAGATGCCCAAAAAGCAATCGCGTTTTTAAAAGAAAACAAATTAGGCCGTGTAACATTTTTTCCCCTAGACGTTATTTTAGGCCGAAGTCTTCCGGCTTCAGTTTTAGAAGAAGCTAAAAGGTGTCCAGGTTTCATTAATACAGCTAATAACCTCGTAACTTTTGATACTAAATACCAAAGTATAATTGAAAATCAACTAGGCCAAGTATTAGTTGTAAAAGACTTTAAAGCGTTAGAAGAACTTGGCGAAAAAACAATGCACCGTTACCGAATTGTTTCCCTAGAAGGGGAAATAAGTCATGTTGGTGGTTCCATAACTGGTGGATATAATAAAAAAACAACTAGTTATTTAGAGGTTAAAGCCGACATAAGTGAGTGTCAAAAGAAGTTAGCTACGATTAAACAAAACTTAACTATCTTAGAAAAAAAAGATTTAACTCTTACGGCTGAACTTCAAAATCTAGCCACCTTAACCGAAGAAAAAAGAACTTCTAAAAATATCTTAGCCGCGACAATTAACGAAGAAGAACGCATGCTTGCTAGTTTAAAAGATAAAATAGCCCAAAATGCTTTATTAATTGAGGCTCAAGTCTCTTTTAAAGAAGGAAATACGGGCAATAAACTATTAGGTATTATTGAAGCTCTTAAACAAGTAGATATAGATAAAGAATTAACTAATCAAAAAATCAATGAGTTTAAAACCAGAAAGAGTGAAATAGCTTCTCAAATTGCTGCGTTAGAAAACGAAAATAAAAAGTTTTTAAATAAAGTTCGTGACCAAGAACAAAAGATGAAAGCCTGTGAAATTGATTTAGGCAAAATGGAAACTAGAATGGACTATTTACTTACTTTATTAAGTGAAACATATCACATGACCTATGAAAAAGCGGCCCAAGAATATATCCTCGATTTAGAAATTGATCTAGCACGTCAAAAAGTAAATACTATCAAACGAAAAATGAAAGAGTTAGAGCCAGTAAATTTAGGAAGTATTAAAGAATATGAACGTGTCAATACTCGTTATGAATTTTTAACTAATCAAAAAGAAGATTTATTAAAAGCCACTGAAGATTTACGGACCATTATTTCCGAAATGGATGAAATCATGGAAGAAAGATTAAAAGCTGCTTTTCAAAAAATATCAACCGAATTTTCCCGTGTTTTTCACCAATTATTTAAAGGTGGCAATGGTAAACTTATTTTAACTGATCCAAATAATTTATTAGAAACTGGGATTGATATTGTAGCCGAACCACCGGGCAAAAAATTAAATAATATCCAACTTTTATCTGGCGGTGAAAAAACATTAACAGCTATCGCTCTTTTATTTGCCATATTAAATGTATATCCTGTTCCGTTTTGTGTCTTAGACGAAGTAGAAGCTGCTTTAGATGAAGCAAACGTTGATACTTTTGGTAAATATTTATTAGCTAAAAAAGAGAAGAGTGAATATATTCTAATTACCCATAAAAAAAGAACCATGGAATATGCTGATACTTTATATGGTATAACAATGCAAGAACAAGGAGTGTCTAAAGTTGTCAGTGTCAAATTAGAAGGTGTAAAAACAAACTAAAAAAATGCGATGATTAAATTTCTCGCATTTTTTCTTGATTTTTAAAAGGATTTTTCGGATCTATTTTATCAACAAACAAAATACCATTTAAGTGATCTATTTCATGTTGAAAAGCAATCGATATATCCTCTCGAACTCTAATTTGATATTTCTTTCCATCCATGTCATAAGCTTCCACAGTAATTCTTGCTTTACGAGGAACAATTCCTAAAACTTCCCGATTAACACTTAAACAGCCTTCGCCTTCGCCCACAAAAATTTCTTCTTCGCTGTAAGATAAAATTTTGGGATTTATGACAATATAATTTTTAAATTTTTCTTCTTCAACTTCTTCAACAATGACAAAAATTCTTTTCATCACGCCAATTTGACATGCCGAAAGTCCCATACCAGCTCGTAAATCATATTTTTCACGTTCACTTTCTATTTGACTCATTGTTAAATAAAGAATCATGTCTTGAATCATTTTTTTATCTTCATTAGATAAGGGAAAAGTAACTTCCTTACTTCTTTCGTGTAAGCGTTTATCTTTTTCATCTAAAATAACAATCTTTGGTAACTTCATATATCCTCCTAAACATCATCTAATTATAACATAAAATAAAGAGCTATTAATTATTTTCTTGTTCGTTTTAAATAATTACCTAGGCCTTTTTCTTCCAAAGCAGCTAGCTTTTGAAAATACTTAATGTCATTTTGGATTCGCAAGCCATATAAATCCAAATCTTTTTGACTCATTTGCTCGTGTGTTTCTTCTAATAAGGCTAAAAAGCTTTTCACATTGACCGGATACCCTAAATTAGCTTCTTTTATGACCGTTTTAGGGGTTAAATGAAAAGATGAAACAATCTTAGTTGGTTGTGCTTCCGTCTTTTGTGCGATCATTTTCATATATGAATCCATTTCTCGCGTGCTAAAATGGCTTTTAAGTTTATCCAAAGCTGAAACTTTAATAGCGTGAACATAAGTTTTAGGCCAAGCAAGAACTTCACTTATTTCATCTTCATTTAATTTATAAAAATAATGTAGTCTAAAAACTTTGTTTTCATTAAAAGATAAAATTTGCTCTAACCAAGCGTTAAACTCGGCATCTAAAAGACTTATTTTTTCTTGTAAATAAAACTCTTCAAAAGTTGCTTTTCTTTCTAATTTTTGCATTTTCTTGCGCATTTTTTTAAAAAAATGTTCTTTCGTTAATTGCTTATTATTGGCTGTTTCCACTAAAACAAGGTAACATTCTTGTAACACATCATCATAAGAAAAATTAAAATTCTTTATATTACTTTTATATCCTTCTAAAAACTCACGAATCCATTTTTGATAAATTTGGTTTTTTACTAATAATTCCATTATTTTTCCCCCTTTTTGCTGCTAATATTATACATTATTTTCTTAAAATGTCAAATTTTGTCAAACAAAAAGAAGGATTACTCCTTCTAATTATTATTGTTATTCCATGTCCAACCTGCACCGATGATAATGACAAGTAAGATAAACAATACAATCCAGATAGCTGCCCCAGCACCATAACCAGATGTGTAGCCTGCATATCCTACATTGCAACATGGATTTTGATACCCGTAGTTACCTCCGTAGTATCCATTATTTCCATAATAATACATAATAGTTACCTCCTAATCTATCTACTATAGTTTATTAAAAAAGCTAAAAATTGTTATTTATTTTCTACTAAAAATCAGCTATACTTTTATTTAGGTGATAAAGATGGCCAAATTATATTATCGTTACAGTGCTATGAATGCGGGAAAATCGACTCTTGCCATGCAAGTAGCCCATAACTACGAAGAAAAAGGGGGCAAAATAGTCGTATTTAAACCGTTAATTGATACTAAAGGAAATAAGACAATTGTTAGTAGAATAGGTATTTCTAGAACGGTAGATCATTTGTTAAGTAAAGAAGAGTCACCTATAAAAATAATTAAGAATATTGCCGATTTAGATGCTATAATTGTTGATGAAGCTCAATTTCTAGAACCATTTCAAATAGACGAACTTTACTACATTGCCAAAAAAATGAATATTTCGGTTTTATGCTTTGGTCTCCGCTGCGATTTTCAAATGCAAGTCTTTCCTGGTTCAGCAAGATTGCTAGCCATAGCCGATTCTATTGAAGAAATAAAAACATTATGTGAATGCAAAAAACGGAAAGCAACCCAAAATTTAAGACTCGTTAATGGCCTTCCAACTTTTGAAGGAAACCAAGTGGCCATTGATGGTGAAGAAAATGTAACTTATATTTCCGTGTGTGGTGAATGTTATATTAAATACTATGAAGAATGGTTAAAGAAACATCCCCAAAAAATGCTTGCCCGAAGAAAAAGATAGCTATTAAAAAAAGTATAAAAAAGCTTTTATGAAACGACTATCATTTTTTAAAGACTAAATTAAATTGGAAGTTCCCGTCAAATCAAAAAATAAAAATTTTATTAGTAAATTCCCATAAAATGGGCAAAAATTAAAAGAAATAATATCTTTTTTTAGAAAAATGTAGTAATATAT
>CALVLG010000020.1 GCA_944336815.1 uncultured Bacilli bacterium
AACGAAATGATTGCTATCATCACGAGTAGTTTAGGTGGCCGTGCAGCCGAAGAATTATTCTTAGACGATATAACAACTGGTGCAAGTGATGACTTTAAACGTTCTACTGAACTGGCAAGAAGCATGGTAACTGAATATGGTATGAGTGATTTAGGTCCTATTCGCTATGAATCAAATTCTGGTGAAAACGTTTTCCTAGGAAGAGATTACAACAAAAATCGTAACTATTCAGATCAAGTTGCTTTAGAAATTGACCAAGAAGCTCGTAAGATTATTATGGAATGCTACGAAAATGCTAAGAAAATCTTAAAAGAAAACAAAGATTTAGTTATGCTTTTAAGTCATACTTTGATTGAAAGAGAAACAATTACAAAAGAACAAATTGATGAATTAGTAAGAACTGGTAAAATTGAAGATCAAGAATTCTCTATTAGTGACGAACCAACTCTTACTAAATTAAGAGAAGAAGCTAAATCATTAAAAATCAAAGGTGCTTCTAAAATGAATAAAGAAGAACTTGAAGAAGCTATCGATGAAGCTGAAAAAGAAGAAAAATAATAAATTTCTTCTTTTTTTTATTTAGCTAATTTTATAAATTTGTTTGCATACCTTTGCCAATTTAAGTGTATTTGTAAGTCAATTTAAAAAAATAGCTTAATATAGTTTTCCAAAAACAGGAAATTTGCTGTTTGCATTATTAGCAAAAGTTTGTTTTAATCGTGGCAGAAAGGAGAAAAAATGAAAAAATATACCATTATATACTGTATGGATGGAGCAGAAATTTTTAGAACTAAAAACAGTGCTGAAAAACATTTTATTTTTGTAAATTACTTAAGTTATAATACGGGCCAAAAAGCCATTAAAAAAATAAATATAGCTGGTACTATATATTATGAAATCCAAATTGCTAAAGCTATCAAAATAATTAAACATAATGAAATAAATGACTATTCAGCTTTGGAAAAACATTTCTTAAATTTCTTGAAAGCAATTCTTGCTGATAGCATTGATGAATTAATCGTTTATTTAAGTGATGCCTCAGCTTATTCCCAACAAGAATTAACGAAAATAGAAATCGATTACGAACAGCACAAAAAATATACGCATCGCAAAAAATATGCAAACGCCTGAATTTCTAAAGACAAAATTATCACTTTATGTTAAAATGGTAGTAGACTAAAATTAGAAGGTGGTATTATGGCAAAAATTATTTCATTAGTTAATCAAAAAGGTGGTGTAGGTAAAACTACAACAAGTATTAACCTTGCGGCAGCTTTAGGGAAAGAAGGCAAGAAAACTCTTCTAATTGATTTAGACCCTCAAGGAAACGCATCTAATGGTTTAGGTTTAAACAATAGCGATTTTGAAAATGACATCTATGACGTTATTACCGGAACTTGTCCTATTAAAGATGCAATTATCAAAACTAAATTTAAAAATTTATCTATCATTCCCGCAACGATTAATTTAGCTGGTATTGATGTTGAGTTTGTTAAAAAAATGTTGGAAGATACAACCTTTAGACAAAATGAACAATTACGCAACGCTCTAGCTGAAATAAAAGATAAATATGATTTTATTATTATTGATTGCCAACCATCTTTAGGCATTTCAACCATGAATGCTCTAGTTGCTAGTAATTCCGTTTTAATCCCTGTACAATGCGAATATTATGCTCTAGAAGGAATTACCCAATTATTAAATTCCATTATTTTAGTTCAAAACAATATGAACCCAGATTTACGAATTGAAGGGGTTCTATTAACAATGCTAGATGGCCGAACAAACATTGGCTTAGAAATAATTGAAGAAGTTCGCAAGTGTTTTAAATCCAAAGTATTTAACACAATTATTCCTCGACTAGTTCGTTTAGTCGAAGCTCCTTCACATGGTAAACCAATCAGTGATTATGATCCAACTTCAAGAGCAACACTTGCTTATCAAAATTTAGCAAAGGAAGTGATTAGCCGAAATGGAGACTAAAAGAAAAGCACTAGGAAAGGGACTAGAACAACTTTTTTCTAATGAAGTGATCAATTTTGAAAACTTTGAAAAAGATATTGTCAATACAAGCTCTAAAAATGACATCTTAGAAATTGATTTAAAAGATATTAGAAGCAACCCTTATCAACCGCGAAAGACATTCAACGAAGAAACATTACAAGAACTAGCTGCTTCTATTAAAGAACATGGCATTATTGAACCAATCATTGTTAAAAAATCGATTAAAGGATACGAATTAGTTGCTGGTGAAAGAAGAACAAAAGCCGCTAAAATAGCTGGCTTAGAAAAAATTCCGGCTATTGTCAAAGACTTTAATGATCAAGAAATGATGGAAATAGCTCTTTTAGAAAATATTCAACGTGAAGATTTAAACCCAATTGAAGAAGCTAATGCCTATCAAAAAATCATCGAATTAAGTGGTATGACTCAAGAAGAATTTGCTAAAAAATTTGGTAAAAGCCGTAGTCATGTTACAAATATGTTAGGCTTACTATCGCTACCTGAAAGTGTTAAAGAATTAGTAGAAAAAAAAGAAATCAGTATGGGCCATGCTCGAGCATTAAGTAAATTAGAAGATGACAATAAAATAAAAGAATTAGCTAACAAAGTTGTGAAAAATCACATGAGTGTCCGTGACCTTGAAAAAGAAATATCACTAGAGGAAATTCCAAAAAAACAACACCAAGACCGAATGGTTGATAAAACATCAATGCGTTCAACAATTTATGAACGTTTAATGCGTGAAAAAGTCGGCACAAAAGTTAAAATAAAAAAGCAAAAAATTGAAATTCCTTTTGATTCCGAAAAAGACTTAGAAAGAATACTAGAAATATTAGGGATTAGAGTAGAAGGTGCTTAATGCAAAAGGTACTAGATTTTATATTTCAAGAAAAAGTGATTTTCCCTGTAATTATCATTGTTGTTGCGTTAATATTAGTTAAAATTTTAAAGTTTATTGTTAAAAAAATATTTAGTAAAACCGAAAAAAATTATATTGGTAAAAAAAGAACAACAATAATGGAACTAGTTGGCAATGTTTTAAAATTCTTTGTTTATGCTATCGCCATAATGATGATTCTAGAAGTCTACGGCGTTGATACTAAAGGTATTCTTGCTTCTTTAGGAATTGCGGGCGTTGTGTTAGGTCTAGCTCTTCAAGATACTGTTGAAGACCTTATGAGCGGAATTAGCATAATCCTTGATAATTACTATGTAATAGGCGATACTATCCGCATAAACGATTTTACCGGTGAAGTTATCGAATTATCCTTAAAAAGTACTAGAGTAAAAGGGGCCAACGGTGAAATATATATCTTTGCCAATCATTTAGTAGATTCAGTTGTAAACTTATCGCAGGCAAGGGCTGGTATCAAAATAGATGTTCCAACCGCTTACGAAGAAAATACAGAAAAAGTCGAAACAATTTTACGAAAAATAGTTGATGAAGTAAAGAAAATTCCTGATGTATATGATGACAGCGAATATTTAGGTGTTGATGCGTTAGATACCTCTGCCGTTAATTATTCTATTATGATATACTGTAAATCTACTGAGCAATATAAAATCAAAAGAATTGTCTTAAAAATGATTAAAGAAATATATGACCGCGAAAATATCAAAATACCATATAATCAAATCGAGGTGCATAATGGAAAAGAAATTATATAAATTAAATGATCGGGTGGTTATGAAAAAGCCCCATGCCTGTCAAACGAACGAATGGATTATAACCAGAATGGGCGTTGACATCAAATTAAAATGTGTGCATTGTGGTCGGGAAATCATGATGGATCGTCTAGAATTTGAACGAAAATTAAAAAAAGTGTTGGGTGAAAAAGATGAATAAAGTAAAAGATAAAATGACCCTTCATCCAGTTATGACTTTTTTGATTTTGACAGGTATTGTTATTATTTTAAGTGGCGTTTTAAGATTATTAGAATTTCAACAAGTAGAATATACTGTTAGTCCAACAACTTTTGAATACTCAACTGAAATAGCTGAAGTAGAAAACGTATTTAGTTTTGAAGGCTTAAAATACATATTTAGTTCAACCGTTTCAAATTTTGTGAATTTCGCGCCTTTAAGTAGTTTAATTATTATTTTAATTGGCTTTGGCGTCATGGAAAAAAGTAGCTTTTTAAAAACAGCCATAACCTTTTTAACCAAAAAAATGAAAAAAAACACCGTAACTTTTATTTTAGTGTTTTTAAGTGTTATATCAAGTTTAATGGGTGATTTATCCTATATTGTTATGCTTCCTTTAAGTGTAGCGGTTTTTAAATACGGAAAAAGAAATCCACTTTTAGGAATTATAGCCTCTTTTGCTGGTTTAACTTGTGGTGCCGGTGTATCCTTTATTTTTACAAGTTTAGATAGTTCACTATTATCGCAATCTCTATTATCAGCCCGAGTTATTGATTTAACTTACCGCATGGCTTCGATAAGTGGTGTTTTTATAATGGCCGTTGCCGTGTTAGTCCTATCATTTACTATAACTTGGATAACCGAAAATATTGTTGCTCGTAGACTTCCGGTTAAAACAGAAGAGGAAGAAGAAATGGAAGATAAGGTCCTAACTAGAAGAGAACTTCGAGGCTTGCTTTTTGCTATCTTTGCCGGTGTTACTTATTTCCTTATTATTTTATATAATATTATTCCAGGTCTTCCTTTTTCGGGTAACTTACTTGATAATAGCCAAATATTATATGTTGATAAACTATTTAGTTACAATTCGTTCTTTTCTAATGGCTTTGTGTTTGTTGTTACCATCTTTTTCTTAATATTAGGCTTATTTTATGGTTTAGGCGCTAAAACAATCAAAAATAACAAAGATTTTGTTGATGCTTTAGGTTATTCACTAGATGGAATTGGTAAAACACTTGTCCTTATTCTAGCCGCTTCATTATTTGTAAGCGTGATGAAATATTCTAATATTGGGACTGTTTTAACTGCTTATTTAGCTAGTATTTTTAGAATTGTCAATTTTGAAGGTTTACCTTTAGTTTTCCTCTTATTTATTGTTTCAGCTATCGCGACGATTTTTTTGCCGACATCTATTACTAAATGGAGTATTATCTCACCAATAGCCATTCCCGTTTTTATGAATGCCGGTTTAACTCCTGAATTTGCCCAAATAATTTTCCGGTTTGGCGAAAGTGTAACAATGGGACTAACGCCATTAATGGCTTATTTTGTTATTTACTTATCTTTATTAAATAAACATAATCAAGGCGAAAAACCGATCAGTTTATTAGAATCAATAAAATATCAATTACCTTTTGCTTTTACAACTGCAATTGTTTTCTTGATTTTATTAACACTTTGGTATATTATAGGTTTACCATTAGGTATAAACGGCAATACCGTCTTATAAAGGAGGTTTTTTATGTCATTAAAAGCAGGTATAGTTGGTTTACCAAATGTTGGGAAATCAACTCTTTTTAATGCAATTACTAAAAAGCATATCTTAGCCGCTAATTATCCATTCGCGACAATTGATCCAAATGTCGGGGTCGTAACAGTACCAGATTCACGTTTAACTTTTTTAGAAAATCTTTATATTCCCAAAAACACCGTTCCTACAACCTTTGAATTTACTGACATTGCCGGTCTTGTTGAAGGCGCTAGCAAAGGGGAAGGATTAGGCAACAAATTTTTATCACATATTAGAGAAGTTGATGCCATAGTTGAAGTGGTAAGATGTTTTGAAGATGAAAATATTATCCATGTTACTGGTAGTGTTAATCCTATCCGCGATATGGAAATAATAAATGTCGAACTAGTTTTATCGGATCTAGAAATTGTGGAAAACCGCATTGCTAAAATCGAGAAGAAAGCCCAAACAACCAAAGATAAAGATACCGTTTTAGAATTAGAAATTTTAAAAAAATGTCAAGAAGCATTATTAAATAATAACCCGATTCGTCATTTGTCATTTACCGACGATGAAACTAACCTTTTAAAAGGGTTCAATTTTATCACGGCTAAACCAATTATTTATGTTGCCAATGTTGGTGAAGAAGATGCAGTAGTTGGCGACAATAAATACACTAAAGAAGTTAAAGAATATGCTGCCAAGGAAAATGCTTCTGTAATTGTCATGTGTGCTAAACTAGAAAGTGAATTAGCTGAATTAGAAGAAAGTGAAAAGAAAGCCTTTTTACAAGAATTAGGGATTGCTAATAGTGGCTTAGATAAACTTATTTTTGCAACTTATGATTTATTAGGCCTTCAAACATTCTTTACGGTCGGAAAAGATGAATGCCGCGCTTGGACCTTTAAAAAAGGCACCAACGCCAAAAAAGCAGCTGGACTAATTCATAGTGATATTGAACGTGGTTTCATTAAAGCTGAAATTATGAAATATAATGATTTAGAAACTTTGCAAGATGAAAAAAAAGTTCAAGAAAGTGGCAAACTTTACTTAGAAGGAAAAGATTATATTATGCAAGACGGCGACATTGTTTATTTTAGATTCAATGTTTAAACATCATTACTGGGGGTTATAAAATGGAAGAATATATAAAAGATTTCCTGAATCAAAGGCCAGATGTTCTCGCAGCATACGGCTATGGTTCAGGTGTTTTTATCCAAAAAGGATATAAAGAAGAAGACAAAAGACAAATTGATTTAATATTAGTAGTAGATAATCAAAAAAAGTGGCATGAAGAAAATATAAGATTAAATAAAGATGATTATTCCTTCTTTGGTCGTGAAGTTGTCAAAAACGCTTCACCTCGTTTTTTTAAAGGCAAAACAGGCGCTATTTATCTTAGTAATGTTTTTTTTAAAGACCATGAAATCAAGTATGGAACAGTTGAAAAAGAGACTTTATTGAATGCTTTAAATACTTGGTCATCATATTATTTTCCTGGTAGATTTCAAAAACCTGTTTTACCCATAAAAGTAAACGAAGAAATTGAAATAAGCCTTCAAAAAAACCGCTTCTATGGTTTACTAGTGTCAGCTTTACTAAGTGAAGCAAACTGTTCTCTTAAAGATTTATTCTTAACATTATGTTCATTATCCTACATTGGCGATATTAGAATGGCTTTTGCTGAAAACCCCAGAAAAGTCGAAAATATTGTTGATGGTAGTTTTGCAACCTTACAATATTTATATAAAGATGAATTAAAAGCAATTATTCAATATAAAAAAGAAATAGATAATACCAGTGATGTGACAAAATTTTTAAAAATGTTACCCACATCTTTACAAAGTGAGTTAACAACAACGGATAAAGAACTAGTTAAAACCGAAATAAAAACTTTTTTGGCTTGTAAAAACAAATGGGAAAGTTTAGATCAAACAATCCGTAGTTTTGAAACAAATGGGCCCAGTAAAAGTCTAAAATATGGCTTAGCCAAAATTAAAAAGCGTCTTAAAGGCAATTAAGCTCAATTTACAAGCATATAATATTATGATATACTTATCTTAGAAAGGAAGATAAAATTTGCAAAATCAAATTCTCTCAAAAACATTTGGCTGGATGTTCATTGGTCTTTTAGTAACCTTCTTAACTGGTTATGTTATAGCTAGTAATCCTAACATGTTATTTAACGTTATGAGTTCAACTGGCATCATTGTAATTGTTTTACTAGAACTAGCTCTTGTTATCTTTTTATCAGCTAGAATTACCAAAATGAAACCAATAACAGCAAAAATAAGTTTCTTGCTATATTCATTTGTAAGTGGCTTAACATTTTCAAGCATTTTTATAATCTATGAAGTAAGTTCAATATTATTTGTTTTCTTAATAACATCGATTATATTTGCTGTCTTTGCTGTCATCGGTGCCGTTACAAAACTGGATTTGACAAAAATAGGAACGTATTTATTAATGGCCTTATTTGGTGTTATTCTCTGTACAATTGTAAATATTTTTCTTAACAGTGCTTCATTTGATTTATTCTTATCTATTGTCGTTGTTTTAATCTTTATTGGTTTAACCGCTTATGATGTGCAAAGAATATCCAAAATGGGTTCATTAAATATGTTGCCAGAAGATAACTTAGCCATTTATGGAGCTTTAGAATTATATTTAGATTACATTAACTTATTTTTACATCTTTTAAGCCTATTTGGTAGTAGAGATAACTAAGAAGGAAAAAATATCCTTCTTTTTTTATGGACGAACAATTAGCAATTTGCTAAAATAATACTAGGTGGTAACAATGATATATGTTTTAATGCTTTATCATCTTTTGCTTTATACTGAAGCCTTTTTCTTATATCAAAAGAAAATGCGTCAAAGTTCTGTTTTACTTTTACTAATAAACACTTTATGTTGTCTTTTAAATGTTATTGAATGCTTTCCGCTCTTTTCTAATCGTGATGTTTCATCAGTTGTTTTTCTGCAACAAAAACTAACGGCCAATTTTTTCTTGACTTTTGTTTGGATTTTATTGAATTTACTTTTGTTATTTGTAACCTTGCGTATAATAAATAAAGCTAAACGAAAAGGCAAGCAAAACATATACTTGAAAATAGGTATTTATTTAATTACCCTTTTACTTCTTTTGTTATTTACATGCGTAGTTTTTTCTAAAAATGCTGACGTTTTTCTATTTATATATATTTTAGGAACATTTTATATTTTAGGTAAGACTTATCTTAAAAACCAAAAAAATTATCTTTTAGCAGCAAGTCTTCTTTTGTTAGTATTTACATGGTATTCATATTTTACTTATGAAGGTTCAGCTAGACTACAAATAGCTTTAAACGGTTATCCCAAACAAGCATATGAAACTGGTATGGAAGAACAACGTTACTATCGCGAAAAAAACATGCGCAAGTATGTGCCAATTGAAACGGTTAAAATAAAAGATGGCGAGATGGGGATAATTGAAATAAAAAATTATTTTTTCATAAAATTTGGTACCTATAATGAATATTAAAATTTGCAAGCAAACGTTTGCATTTTTTTAATAAAATCGTTATAATTAGTACAGAAGCCTAAGGGGGAATGGGTATGGAAGTAATAAAAACCAAGACAATTATGACAAAAGCCGATCAAGGTAATCGTTGGTTTGGTATCGACTATCACATGAATTTATATAAAGGTTGTCCAATGGGCTGCATTTACTGTGATTCCCGCTGTGAATCTTATCACATTGATAATTTTGATGAAGTAAGAATTAAAGAAAATGCTTTAGAAATATTAGAAGAAGAATTAAAAAGCAAAAATTTAAAAGGCGTTGTTTCTTTTGGCTCATTATCAGATCCCTATAACCCCGAAGAAGAACACCTTAAATTAACAAGAAAAGCCTTAGAATTGATTTTAAAATATGGCTTTGGTGTTTCTATTGATACCAAAAGTGATTTGATTTTACGGGACTTAGATCTTTTAACAGAAATCAACAAAAAAAATAGTGTAATTATTAAAATATCAATTACAACTTATGATAATGAACTTGCTAAAAAAATCGAACCAAATGTTATCTCTTCAACTAAACGATTTGCCGTCCTTAAAAAATTACGTGAAAATGGCATCTTTGCCGGTGTTTTAATGACTCCCGTTTTACCTTTTTTAACTGATACAGAAGATAACATTTTAAATATGATTGTCAAAAGTAAAGAAGCTGATGCTCGTTTTATATACACGAGATTAAACATGACCTTAAAAACTAATCAAAGAGATTATTACTACCAAGCCCTAGATATTTTATATCCTGGTTTAAAAGAAGACTACATGGCAGTATATGGCAAAAAAAATATTTGTAGCTCCCTTCAATTTCGGCATCTAATGGAATTGTTTTTAAAAAAATGCAGTGAGAACAACATCTTAACCGATATGGATGCTATTATTGAAGAATATAAAAAAGAAATTCCCCAAAATGAACAAATGAGTTTATTTGAAATCTAAAATATACGAAAAAGTATATTTTTTTTCTTTTTTGCCATAATAAAAACAGGTGATAAAAATGAGTGAAAAAGAATTATTATATGTAGAAGACACATTAAGTCATTTAGAATATTTAAAACGACATTTATGTTTAAACAAAGAATGTATAACAGATAATAAAGAAATAGAGATGCTAAAAAAAATTGAAAAAAAAATAAATGGAATATATAAAAACTTTTATCATACTTTGAAAGGAGAATAATCATGGATAACAAAACAATGTTAGAAGGTATCCTTTGGGATTTAAAAGGAATGGCTGATTTACTATTACATGGCTCAATCGAAGCTAAAACACTGGAAATCCATGATACCTTTAAAAGATCATTAACAGAAATATTAACTTTACAAAACGACTTATACACATTAATGAGTGAGAAAGGAATGTATACAACAAGTAATGTTTCAGAAACTAAAATAACTAAAACAAAAGCTAAATTTATGGCTGATTTAGAAAGCGAATAAAGCGCTTTTTTTAACATTTCCTTGAAAAATATAGTATTTTCTAAAACTTTTTGCTATAATATCCCAAGGGAGTGAAGTATATGAAAAAAAATAAAGGGTTAATCTTTCTTGCATCTTTATTAACAATTTTCTTTGTTGGAATAGCAAATGCTGAAGCTAAAACCGTTAATGTCTATTTCTTTAACATGAATGGTTGTTCACATTGTGCTGAAGCTAAAGAATTCTTTGCTGAATTAGAAGCAGATGAAGAATACAAAGACATGTTTGCTGTTCAAAGTTTTGAAGTATCAACTTCAAGAGAAAATTCTGATTTAATGGATGAAGCAGCCGAAATTATGGGCGATGACAATAAAGGCGCTGTTCCATATATAATCGTTGGTGATGAATCATTCATCGGTTACTCAGATTCTGTTGGCAAATCAATTAAAGAAGAAATCAAAGAAACTTATGAAGACGATGACTTTGTTGATCCATTAGCTGAACTTATTATGAGTGGCCCAACTAAAAGTAACGATGGCATTATCATCTTAGCTATTTTAGGTGGTGTCGTTGTTATCGTTGGTCTTGCTTTATATTTTGCTAGAAAAGATACAACAAAATTAGAAAAATCTATTGCTTTAGAAGAAAAGAAAGAAGAAGCCCAAAAAGAAGAAGTTGTAGAAGAAGTTAAAACAGCTAAGAAAACAACAACGAAAAAGAAAACGACAAAAAAAAGTCCAGCAACTAAAAAGACTGGCACAACCAAAAAAACCACAACTAAAAAGAAAACAACAAAAAAATAAAAGACCAAAAATGAAGTCACTGAAAAAGTAATGAAATAAAAAAATGATATTTAGAATCTATTTCTATTTATCATTTTTTTATTTAAA
>CALVLG010000021.1 GCA_944336815.1 uncultured Bacilli bacterium
TAAACGTGAAAGTATTAAAAAAAGAGATTTAGAACGAGAGAGCAAAGCCTATTATTAAAAAAGAAGTCATAAGTTATGGCTTCTATTTTTTTAATTCTAAATGATAAAGCGTTTTATACATTTCATTTGTTTTTAACAGCTCCTCATGTGTTCCCATTCCGATTATTTTTCCATCATCTACTAAAATCAAGCGATCACTGTGAACAACAGTCGATAAACGATGGGCAATAATTAAAATTGTGTATATGCCTTGCATATAGCGAATTGATTCTTGAATTTCTCTTTGGGTTTCATTATCTAAGGCACTTGTTGCTTCATCAAACAAAATGATTTCCGTTTTTAAAAGTAAAGCTCTAGCTATAGCTAGTCTTTGTCTTTGACCACCGGATAAAGTAACCCCGCCTTCGCCAACAACAGTGTCATAGCCATCTTTAAGTGTCATAATAAAATCATGTAAAGATGCTAACTTACATGCCTCCGTAATTTCTTCTTCTGTGGCATCTTCCTTAATAATTCGTAAGTTTTCTTTAATGCTCATATTAAAAATATAAGGATTTTGACTAATAACTGATATATTTTGGCGTATTGAATCTTTATCTAACTCATCTAAAGGAATACCATCTAATAATATTCTGCCTTTATTTGGCTTATACAAAGCCGCGATTAAATTGAAAATAGTTGATTTACCACTACCGCTTTTTCCTACAAAAGAAACTGTTTCGTTAGGTTTAATCACAAAACTTATATCATGTAAAACATCATCGTCATTTTCATAATGAAATGAGACATTTTGAAAAGAAATAAGCCCTTGGGCTTTCGCTAAATGTTTAGAACCGAAAGTTTCTTTCGGAAAAGTATTACCTTCAATAATTTCAAATACCCGTTCAGAAGCTAATTCAAATTGTTTTAAAATTTCAAAAATTCTTTCCAACTCCGAAGAAATACTAATAATTTGCCCACGATAAGAAAAGACAATTAACATTGTTGCCACTTCAAGCTCTTGTTGGCTAATCAAATAAACGCCAAGTAAAATAATAAGTAAATCTAAAATATCTCTTAAGTCCCCATTTAAAAAATGAAAGGTAGAACGGGTTTTAGCAAGAGAATAATTAGCTTCTTTCAAATCGTCCATATAATAACTTGCTTTATTTAAAAAGCTTTTCTCAGCATGTAATAATTTAATATCTTTAGCTCCTCTTACTAATTCACTAATAAAGCCGGCAGAAGTATCACGTTTTTCTTTATATAGCCGATTTTTTTCTTGTATTTTCTTTGCAGCATATTTTTGACTAAAAAACAGTAAGATAACAAATCCTGAGTATAAACAAAAGATAGCTATATTTAAAAACAACATACTTATTAACACGCCAATAACGGATAAAATATAAGTAGCATAATCGATTATTTCAATAAAAATATTAGCTAGCGTATCAGTATCATTACTAATTCTTTCAATAAAAACGCCACTAGAATGTTCTTGTAATATCGCAGTTTTAACTTGTAATGTTTTATTAGCTACTTCTAACTGCATATTTTTTTTCACTGTATAAAAGTATTTATTAAAGAAAAAAGCGTTCAATAAATTCCCTAAATTCCGTAAGATTTCAATCCCGAAAATAACAAACGTAACTAAAATAAGTTGGCTAAAAAACTCATTCGTCAAATTAATAATTTGCTTCGATGCGAGTATTGGCACAGCAACATTTATGACACATAAAAAAATACTTCCTATTAAAAATAAATATAAATATTTTTGGCTTTCTTTTGCATAACGATATGTTTTTTTTAAATAAAACAAAGTGTTTTTGACCGTGGTTTTCTTCTTCATACTACCTCCACTAATTTAGTTAAACAAATACTTATCGCCATTATAGAAAAGATAATAACGTCTGTAAAGCCTTTTTTTTGTTTTAAAATTATGTTAAAATAATAACGTAAAATAAAGAGAGGTATAAAATGGATGCATTTTTAACATTTTTAGCTAATAATTATTTTTGGTTTTTAATCATTGCTTTGATTTTAATTTTTGCTTTAATTGGTTACTTTGTTGATGCTAGTGAGCAAAAAAAAGGTGTTTCTTCTATTGTCAAAGAAAAACCAGTCGAAAAAGATATTCGGGATTTAGCTAAGAGCGCCGGCAATAAAACTTTAAATAATGCGATTAACAACACTAATATAACTAATATGATGCCAAACTTGGCAGAAGCTAATAATACCATAACAGATACAACGCTTACAAATCAAAGTCAAATGCCAAATACTGAAGGTAATACAAATCCAATTGGGTTTGACGTTTTAAACAAGTAAATCTGCTCAACAGCAGTTTTTTTGTCAACAAAATGCAAAAAGAAAGCAATCGTTTGACAGTAGATAAAACAAAAAAAATTTGCTATAATGAACAAGACAAATCAAAGGAAGTGGAAAAATGACTTTAACGACTTTATGGTCTTTATTTACTAAAGTGTTAGATATATGTATTGTTTGGTTTTTATTTTATTTTATTTTAAAAAACATTCGTAATAATGTTAAAATGGTTCTCATTGTTAAAGGTGTCTTATTTGTAATCTTAATTGAAATTATTAGTAAATTATTAAATTTATATACGGTAGGACTCTTACTAGAATATGTTTTAGACTGGGGACCATTAGCTATTATTGTAATTTTTCAACCTGAAATTAGAAGTATGCTTGAAAATTTTGGTCGAACTCAATTACTTGGTCGTCACAAAATTCTAACTGTTGATGAACGCGAAAAACTAGTTACGGAAATTATGAAATCAATTGAGTACTTAAAGAAAAATCGTATCGGAGCTTTAGTCGTTATTGAAAGAGATGTATCTTTACAAGAATATATTGGTCGCGCTACTAAAATATATGCCGATATATCTAGCGAACTATTAAGTAACTTATTTTACCCAAATAGCCCTTTACATGATGGTGGAGTCATAATTGAAGGCGACAGGATCACTTGTGCTGGCGCGGTTTTTAGAACAAGTATGAATCCTAGTTTAAACAAAAGATTAGGAACTAGACACCGGGCTGCATTAGGTATCGCTGAAGAAAGTGATGCTTTAGCATTAGTTGTATCGGAAGAAAATGGCCGTATTAGTATTGCCTATGATGGTGAATTACATTACAATTTAACTTTAGACGAATTTAGAATGACTTTAATGGAAGAATTAAAACCAAAAGCCGAAGTATTCTATGGTTCAGATGCTGCCGAAAAGGAGAGTGACATCCATGAGTAAGATTGGAAAAAAAATAGGCAAAGCCTTAAAAAAAATATATCAACTATTAGATGAAAAATTAATTACCCCAATTAGTCGGGCCATCTATTATTTATATGAAAAAGCCAAAGATAATCCTATTCATGTTGAAAAATTATTAAATCGGCCTAAGATTTTAGTCTATGTTTCGTTAGTTCTTGCGATTGTAACCTTCTTTTTAGTCGATTCACAAGTTATAACCTTAGTTGAAAACGAAGCTGAAATTTTATCAAATGAGCCTGTAAATGTTATTTATAATAAAGAGGCTTATGTTGTTGAAGGACTAGTCGAAAATGTTGATATTATTCTTACTGGCCGTAAAAGCGCTTTATACTTAGCTAAACAACTCGGCGAACATGAAGTTGTTCTAGATTTATCCGATTACGAAGCAAGTAATACGCCAGTAAGAGTTGCCTTATCTTATAACCAGACTGTTGATAACATTAATTATAAATTTGATCCAGCCTATGTAACGGTAACAATCAAGAAAAAAGTTAGTGAAAAAAGAAATATATCTTATGAATTATTAAATGAAGATAAATTAAACGAAAAATTTTCTGTTTCTGATGTAACTTTGGATCAAACCGAAGTCGTTGTTAAAGGAAGTGAAGACGCTTTAGCCCAAATTGCCACGGTAAAAGCCTTAATTGATTTAAGTGACCCTGATTTTACTGAAGCAATTACTTACGAAGTAGACAACTTACCATTAGTTGCTTATGATAAAGATGGTAAAGTGTTAGAAAATATTGAAATTGTTCCTCAAACTGTCGGGGCAAGTATTTCCTTTAGTACTTATAAAGCTACAGTTCCAATCGTTGTTACTACAACAGGTAATTTAGTTGCTGGAAAAGCTATATCTTCTATTACAATTAATGGCCAAACAAACTATACGGTTGATATATACGGTGAAAAAGAGGATATTGATAAAATCACCAGCGTTCCTGTAACTGTTAACATCGATGGTCGTGGTTCTGGGGGAGCTTTAACTTATAATGCTTCTATTTCTAAACCAACGGGTGTTCGGTCAATAAGTGAAAGTGATGTTCAAATTGTTGTATCATTTGGTGATGAAAAACAAAAAACAATCAATATTACCAATGTTCGGGCAACTAATTTAGGAAGTGGCTTAACTGTTAATCGAACAAATAGTGATGCGATTTCTGTTCAAGTTAAAGGAGTTCAATCAGTAATAGATTCGATTGATGAAAGCGATATATCTGCTTATATTGATTTAACTGATTATACAGAAGGAACACATGATATTGATGTTAAGATTGAAAATACTGATCCACGTGTAACTTATGTTGTATCAAGTAAAATTAATGTTGTGATTACCAAAAATTAAGAAAGATGTCAAAAATCTTTCTTTTTTATGGATAATTTATTCAAAAAAAACAAGCAATTGCTTGCTTATTCAAATGGATGTGAATCAATATGATGGAACAAAATTCCAATACTTACTAATCCACTAATACCTACTAGCGAATAAATGATTCTTGCCATCATCGATCCTTCTTCAAAAATCGCGGCAACTAAATTGAAATCAAAAAAACCAATAAGTCCCCAATTAATCGCACCGATAATCGCAAAAACGAGGCAAATTTTATAAATAATTTCCATGTATTCCCACCTTTCAATATTATTATGGAAAAAAAGCATCAAAATTATTCATAAAAAAAACTCCTAAAAATATAGTTAAGTAGAAAAGGAATGTGGTGAATTTGAAAAAAATATTGGGAGTATTACTAGCTTTAATTATTTTAACCTCGGGTTGTGGTAAAAAGACAACGGCAAATGTTGTTGAAGATTATACCAAAAAAGTGAATGAAACAACTAGTTATATCTTAAAAGGCAATATGGAAATTTATGCCCCCGAAGAAACTTTTACATATAGTTTAGAAGTAGATTTCCTAAAAGATAATTTCTATAAAGTAAAAATGGTTAACCAAACAAACAATCATGAACAAATTATTCTACGTAATAAAGATGCCGTTTATGTTATCACGCCTTCATTAAATAAAAGTTTTAAATTTCAAAGTGAATGGCCAAGTAATTCTAGCCAAGCCTATATTTTAGGTGCAATTACTAAAGATATGCAAGATGACCCAGAAACAAGCGTTGAAGAAGTAGACGGTAAATTTGTGGTAAAATCAAAAGTTAATTATCCAAACAATCCCGAATTAAATTATCAAAAAGTTACTTTAACTAAAGATTATAATATTGAAAAAGTCGAAGTATTTGATAATGAAGATACCTTAAAAATGAAAGCGACCTTTACAAGCAACGATTACAAAGCTAATCTAAAAGAAGACGATTTCCAAATGGAAAGTTACATCACCGAAAAACAAGAAGAAAAAGATGAAACAAAATGCGAAGGCGAAAACTGTAGTGAAAAAGCTCCATGTGAAGGTGATGCTTGTGAAGAAGAAACTGGAGCCATTGAAGACATATTATATCCTTTATATATACCGAGCAATACCTATCTTTCCAGCAGTGATAAAGTAGCGACTGATGTAGGTGATAGAGTCATATTAACATTTGGCGGGGAAAAGAACTTTGTTTTAGTTGAAGAAAAAGCTGTCATGGCTGAAGAATTTGAAATAATCCCAGTCTATGGAGATCCATTAATTGTAAACGATACTATTGGGGCCTTAGGCACAAACTCTCTTACTTGGACAAAAGATAACATTAGTTATTATTTAGCTGGCAATGATTTAACAACAGCTGAATTGTTAGCTATCGGCACAAGTATTGGATATAGCAACCAAACCGTAAGCGCAGAAAAATAATCTGTGCTTTTTCTTGAAAAAAATTGCAATTCTACTTTCTTTTATGTATAATACCTTTAGGTGAAGCAAAATGAAAAAAAACATAGTATACAAAACAGAAGAATTTGAAGAATTTAAAAAATTTGCCCTAGTCTTAATTGTTGTTATTGTCTTAATTGCCGGTATTTATTTTCTAAGCCGAGTTGTAATAAAAAACAGTGCTCCAGATCTTGCTTATCAAACAGGTTCTGTGCAAACAGACATTGCTATTGTTGGCACAATATTAAACGAACCAGAAGATACATATTATGTATTAGCCTATGATAGCACTTCATCAAAAGCTCTAGCATACTTAACTTATGCAGGTTATTATAAAGATAATCAAAAAGATGCCGTAAAAATCTATTATCTTGATTTAAACGAAGGCTTTAACAAAGACTATTATGTTAAAGAAAACAGTAATCCAAAGGCAACAAAAATTAGTGATTTAAAAATGCTAGACGGTACATTATTAAAAATTCAAAAAGGCAAAATAACAAAATATCTTGAAGGAACAGAAAAGATTGCGCAAGAACTAAAAGTAACAGAAGAGAAGGAATAGCTTCTCTTTTCAAATGGCAAAAAATATGATACTATTAATAAGGTAAACGAGGTGCGTGCAAAATGAAAAAACAAACGCAAGGTTTTTCTTTAAAATCAGTAACAATCATCATTGTAATTACCGCGCTTGTTACAAGCCTAACAACGGGTTTAATTATTTATAATAACAATAAGGTAATATTAGGTGGTGCTGATTGGAAAGAAGATGAAGCCTTACAAGAATTTTTAAAAATATATAATAGTTTAGACGAAGATTATTACGAAGAAATAAATAAAACCGAAATGGTTGATGCTGCTATATCAGCGATGGTCGATTATTTGGGTGAAGAGTATTCTATATATCTAAATCAAAATGAAACAGAAAACTTATCAGAAGAATTAAGTGGTAAATTTAAAGGTATTGGTATTTCAATTGGCGAAGGAAACAAAATTGTCAAAGTTTATAATGAAACTCCAGCTGCTAAAGCTGGCATAAAGGCAAATGATGTCATTATTAAGATTAATGATGTAGAAACGACTGGTAAAACAACAGCGGAAGTGGCAAATATGATAAAACAAGATATAGAAAATAGCATTGTCATATTAAGAGAAAATAGTGAACTGACTTTTAAAGTAACACCAGAACTAATTAATGAACCGTTAACAACCAACTTATTTTATAATAATGAGCGCAAGATAGGCTATATATATATTGAATCATTCACAAATACAGTTGAAGAGGAATTTGCTAAATCGTTAGAAGAACTAGAAGCGGAAGGAATAAACAGTTTAATAATTGATGTTAGAGGTAATACCGGAGGATATTTAAAAGGAGCTACTGAAATAGCTAGTCAGTTTATCGAAAAAGGAAAAGTCTTATATTCTTTAGAAAATAAAGAAAAAGTTGAAGTATATAAAGATGAAACTAAAACATATCGTACTCTTCCTGTGATCGTTTTGATTGACGAAACCTCAGCCAGTGCAAGCGAAGTTCTTGCTGCCGCCTTAAAAGATAGTTATGGTGCGACCTTAGTAGGGGCCATTTCTTATGGTAAAGGAAAAGTTCAAACAACGAATTCTTTAGAAGATGGTAGCATGGTCAAATATACAATTGCTAGATGGTTAAGACCAAACGGTGAATGTGTTGATGGTGTAGGTATTGCTCCTGATTATGCTGTTGCCTTAGAACTAGATGAAAATGGGTATTACGTTGATACTCAATTAGAAAAAGCCTTAGAACTATTAAGTTAGTTCTTTTTTCTTGGCTATATTTTTTGTATAATAAAAACAGAAGCGGAGTAATTATTATGAATATTAAAACAGGAGATCGGTTAAAAATAGAGTGTTATAAACACAACGGCTATTTAGATCGGACAAGTGATGAGGCGACAGTCTTACATATCGATGATGAGATGTTAGTAGTTGCCAACAATCATACTAAATTAACGGAACATGATGGCAAAAGTCATACAACTAATGAACCGGCGGTATTATTTTTTTATAAAAAGAAATGGTTTAATATTATTGGTCAGTTAAAAAAAGGCGGTTTGTTTTATTACTGCAATATTGCTACACCATATATAATTGATGGGAAAACAATAAAATATATTGATTATGATTTAGACTTGCGCGTTTTCCCAGATGGCGGTTTTAAAATTCTTGATCGAAACGAATATCGTTATCATAAAAAAATTATGCATTATACAAAAGAGTTAGATTTAATTATTGAAAACTCCCTACAAGAATTAATTAAATGGAAAAAAGAAAACCATCCGCCATTTAATCATAAAAACGTTAAAGACTATTATCAAATGTACTTAAACATGTCTAAAAACAGCCCAGCTAATTAGGCTGTTTTTACGTTAATACAGGAAAAAACAAAAAAATTTAAAAAAAAGTGAATTTTTGCTTGCATTTACATATACTTTGATGTAGAATGTAAAACGTGTTCAGCAAAAAACACAGAGTTTAAAGCAAAAAAATATGATACTTTTTTCTAAAATGTAAAGCTAAAAAAGAAAAAAGCAAAAAAATGTCAAAAAAGTGTTGACAAAGCATATTTGTTTTGATAAACTCATATTGCACTCGACAAAAAAGGAAAGTGTGAGTGTGAAAACGATCTTTGAAAACTAAGTAAAAAAGTCAATTTGAGTAGCTTAGATTAAACTTATAAATAATTTTTTTATTGAGAGTTTGATCCTGGCTCAGGATGAACGCTGGCGGCATGCCTAAGACATGCAAGTCGAACGCGAGGGCCCATTGATTTTGAAGGAAGCTGAAAGTGCTTGCACTGGATGTGGAATTCATTTGATTTGGATTTTCCCTCGAGTGGCAAACGGGTGAGTAACACGTGGGTTACCTACCTCTATGTTGGGGATAACAGTTGGAAACGATTGCTAATACCGAATGTGCTCTTCGGAGTAAAGGAGCCTTTAAAGCTTCGCGTAGAGATGGGCCTGCGGCGTATTAGCTTGTTGGTGAGGTAATGGCTCACCAAGGCGACGATACGTAGCCGAGCTGAGAGGTTGATCGGCCACACTGGGACTGAGACACGGCCCAGACTCCTACGGGAGACAGCAGTTAGGAATATTCGTCAATGGGGGAAACCCTGAACGAGCAATGCCGCGTGAACGATGACGGCCCTATGGGTTGTAAAGTTCTGTTGTTTGGAAAGAACGGTAAATAGAGGAAATGCTATTTACTTGACGGTACCATTCAAGAAAGCCACGGCTAACTACGTGCCAGCAGCCGCGGTAATACGTAGGTGGCGAGCGTTATCCGGATTTATTGGGCGTAAAGCGTGCGCAGGCGGCTTGTTAAGTCTAAAATAAAAGCCCGGAGCTTAACTCCGGTTCGTTTTAGAAACTGACATGCTCGAGTATGGTAGAGGCAAACGGAATTTCTAGTGTAGCGGTAAAATGCGTAGATATTAGAAGGAACACCAGTGGCGAAGGCGGTTTGCTGGGCCATCACTGACGCTCATGCACGAAAGCGTGGGGAGCAAATAGGATTAGATACCCTAGTAGTCCACGCCGTAAACGATGAGTACTAAGTGTCGGGTTACCGGTGCTGAAGTTAACACATTAAGTACTCCGCCTGAGTAGTACGGTCGCAAGGCTGAAACTCAAAGGAATTGACGGGCACCCGCACAAGCGGTGGAGCATGCTGTTTAATTCGAAACTACGCGAAGAACCTTACCTAGACTTGACATCCCTGGCAAAGCTGTAGAAATACAGTGGAGGTTATCCGGGTGACAGGTGGTGCATGGTTGTCGTCAGCTCGTGTCGTGAGATGTTTGGTTAAGTCCAATAACGAGCGCAACCCTCGTCGTTAGTTGCTAACATTTAGTTGAGAACTCTAACGAGACTGCCAGTGCAAGCTGGAGGAAGGTGGGGATGACGTCAAATCATCATGCCCCTTACGTCTAGGGCAACAGGCGTGCTACAATGGCCGGTACAACGAGTCGCAACACGGTGACGTGAAGCCAATCTCTGAAAGCCGGTCCCAGTCCGGATTGGAGTCTGCAACTCGACTCCATGAAGTTGGAATCGCTAGTAATCCCGAATCAGAATGTCGGGGTGAATACGTTCCCGGGTGTTGTACACACCGCCCGTCACGCCATGGGAGTCTGTAATACCTGAAGTCGGTAGCCTAACCCGCAAGGGAGGGGGCCGCCCAGGGTAGGACAGGTGACTGGGGTGAAGTCGTAACAAGGTATCCCTACGAGAACGTGGGGATGGATCACCTCCTTTCTATGGAGTTATTACTTAATAGAAAAACAACCGTATGAAACCTTCGGGGCTAGCGCAGAAATGCGAAAAGGTTTCGTGAAGCTACCAACCTTTTTACTTGGTTTTGAGAGATCGTTCTCTCAGATTTTGTTCTTTGAAAACTAGATAATGTAAATGAGTAGTTAATTCTAATCCTAAGAATTAACATTAAGATCTCATAACTCATCAATTAGATAACTTTGGTGGAATATGTAAGTTAAATTAATAAGGGCGCATGGTGGATGCCTTGGCATTAGAAGACGATGAAGGACGTGACAAACTACGATATGCTTCGGGGAGTTGTAAGTGAGCTTTGATCCGGAGATTTCCGAATGGGGAAACCTACTAGTTTCGACTAGTATCGTGCAGTGAATACATAGCTGTATGAAGACAACCCAGTGAACTGAAACATCTAAGTAACTGGAGGAAAAGAAAGAAAAATCGATTACCTTAGTAGTGGCGAGCGAAACGGTAAAAGCCCAAACCAGTCTTTGGACTGGGGTTGTAGGACACTATATACGGAGTTACAAAGTTTCTTGATAGCAGAACATTT
>CALVLG010000022.1 GCA_944336815.1 uncultured Bacilli bacterium
CACATGGGGCAATTTGTTATACGGGTGACTTTATTATCGATCCTTTAATGAAAAAAGGTTATGATATGGATTTAGGCAAAATTGCTTATATTGGTAAAAAAGGGGTATTGTGTCTTTTAAGTGAATCGGTTTTTTCCGAACATGTCGGACATACTTCGCCAACGCATCGGCTAGAAACCTTTTTTGGCGATGTAATTAGTAAATATGATAAACGAATTTTATTTAGTGTCCTACCAACTCATTTATATACAATTCAAGACATTTTTGCTGCCGCTAAAAACGCGCATCGTAAAATTGTCATTATGGGTAAAAAATTACAAAACTTTATTCGTTTTGCCACCGAAAATCACTACTTAGAATACAATCATGATTTACTAGGCGATTTATCTAACGTGAATGATGAAAACTCCATTTTACTAATTTGTGATGATAAAGCTAATGCCTATGCTTCAATTAGTAAAATTGTAAGTGGCTACGATAAATTTATCTCCTTACGTCAAGGCGATGCTATTGTCTTTGCTGAACCACGTTATGACGCAAATGAAAAAACAATTGTTAAATTGGAAAATGATTTAGCTATGGCTGGTTGTAAAATTGTTTCCTTGCCAAAAGACAAAAACATTTTACACCATGCTTCTCAAGAAGACTTAATGTTAATGCTTAAACTTATGAACCCTAAATATTACATGCCAGTTAAAGGTGAATATCGTCACATGGTAAATAATGCTAATATTGCTAGTTCTTTAGGCATTCCGCCGGAAAATATCTTTTTAAAACAAAATGGTGATGTCGTTACCATTGAAGATGGCAAGTTTATTGATAATTTTGAACATATCAAAGTAAAAGATACCCTAATTGATGGTAAGAGTAGTGACGATGTTGGGGAACTGGTTTTAAAAGATAGAGAAATGTTAAGTGATAACGGCATCGTTTTAGTAAGCGCTACTTTAAGTAAAAAAGATAAAATATTGCTCGTTGGTCCTGAAATCACGACTAAAGGCTTTATTTACGTCAAAGAAGCTAAAGAAATGATTCAAAAAATGAAAGAAATAAGCGAAGAAGTAATCATGCGTAATGTAACGGCTAACTATATTGATTATAATAGTATCAAAACTGATTTGCGTTCGGAATTAAGTAATTACTTATATGAACAAACCGAATGTAAGCCAATGATTATTGCCGTTGTTCAAGAAATATAAAAAAGACCATCTTGTTAAAAGCAAGGTGGTTTTAAAATACCTTTTTTAATTGTTTACTTTTATGTTTCCATTTGCTAAAATTAAATAGAAAATAGGTGGTTGTATGAAAGATAAAATAAAAGATGTTTCGCTAAAGGTTCATCATGAAAAAAAACTCCGGAAAATATTTTGGCTTGTTCTAGCTTTAATTATTTTATGTTTAATGCTTTTTTATTTTGTTGTTGGTATCCTTTATAACCGAGGCAATTTTAGCATTACCATGGAACAAGACTTATATTTTGACTATGGCCTACTTATTTATGATGACCCAGAATATAAAGTTTTTCGAACCGAGTTACTAGCGCCTTCGCCAAATGTGTTTGATGATATGCTTGAAGCTTGGATTCCAGAAGATATAGCTAATTTAGGCGGCGGTAGTCATAATGGTGATGATTACTTAGCTTATACCTTTTATATGGAAAACACCTCCGAAAACATAACCGATTATTGGGTATCAGTTACAATCTCCGATGTTATAAAAAACATGGATGAAGCCGTTAGAATAAAATTGTACCGTAACCAAGAACCTTCTACTTTTGCTAAAATGAGCATAGATGGCGATCCAGAAGAGGGGACAACACCATTTGCTAAAGATGATTTAGTAACGTCTTGGCACGTTGAAAACTTTGCCCCAGGTAGCATTGATGAATATACTCTTGTTATTTGGGTTGATGGCGATGATTTAGAATGTACGGATAACATTTTAGGGGGCGAATTTAAAATTCAAATGAATTTTACTAAAGAAGCCTATAATACCGCTGAAAATTAAACGTTAGCAAAACGCTAATGTTTTTTTGTTGCAAAAAGTTCGACAAATTTCGACTATACTCGTTGACTTTTTAAGCGGGTTATTTTAAAATATTATTGTATTGTAAAGAATATCCGAGGGCGACTTTGTATGTTAGGATAAAAAGAAAGGAATAGCATTAAAGAGTAAGAAATTCTAATTTTGTTTGACAATTTTAAAAGTTTTTTATTCCGTGGAGTACTTTCTTTTTTTTGTAGGGTGAAGTTGATATTATTACAATAAGTTTTATCTTTTTTAAACAGCTTGTAGTACTAACTATATTCCGGAAAGCCGTTTTAAGAAAAATAAAACACTATTTAAAAAATGGGAAAGGAAAGAGGAAAAAAATGAAAAACAAAAGAAATGGCAAACATGAAAAAAGAATTAAAAAATTAGCGATTGTTTGTACATTATGTGCTGTTTTACTAGGTGTATCAACCTATGCATGGTTCATTGGTATGCGGACAGTTAATGTTTCTGGTTTCGATGTTAATATCGCTACTACAGAAAGTTTATACTTATCCCTTAATGGTGAAGACTGGGATTACACAGTTAATATCAATGAAGAAAACATCAATGATGTTGGTGGTGGAACAGTTTATGAAGGTAATACCAACAGTTGGAGTGAATTAATTCCAATGAGTACCGTTGGTAAAATTAACGCAACATCAAATCGTTTAACTCTTTATGAAAAAGGCTCATTTACTGCTACACCAGGTGGTTACAGAATTATGGCTAGTGAAGTAACAAATACTGGTGCTAAAGAAGAAGACGGTTATGTTGTATTCGATTTATTCATCAAAAACTTATCAGGTGAAGCATATTATGCAAATCTATCTGATAACCCAATGAAAGATGAAGAAGCAATTTATTTAACAACC
Source organism: uncultured Bacilli bacterium (assembly GCA_944336815.1). GTDB lineage: Bacteria > Bacillota_I > Bacilli_A > RF39 > UBA660 > Ventrenecus. The sequence goes on from CALVLG010000022.1 coordinate 2,907, forward strand.
GAATCTGCGGTTACTGTAGCAGACGCCGGAGCTGGTGCAGAAAAAACAGGTATTGAAAACTCAGTTCGTGTCGCATTTGCCCAAATTGGTCGTGTTGAAGCAACAACTGGTGCTGATGCCGATGCTGATACTTACGATGCTGACTTAGCTAAAATTCGTGGCATTAGCTGTACAACAGCGGATAATGTAACAGGTATTTGTACAAGAGATGCAACGATTTGGGAACCAAATGATACTAAACACGTAGAAAATGCTATTAATTGGTTTGCTACAACTTGTAAGAAAAGAACAGGTGCTGATTTAACTCAAAGCACATCTTATGGTGCTGCTTGTGATGCTATCGCTGATGGTACTGCTTATCCTGCTTATGCTATTAGTGGTGTTATTGATGAAACAGACCAAGTAGATAACTATGACGGTTATAATGGTTATAATACAAGTATTGCTCAAACTGCAACTAAAGGTAAATTAGTTAAAGTTGATACATTTACTGATTCAGAAAAAATAAAAACTGGTAATAAACGTATGCCATTCATGTATTTAGCGCCAAATAGTATCACTAAAGTACGTGTATACATCTATCTTGAAGGACAAGATGTTGATAACTATGATTTTGCTTCATTAGGAAAGAAAATTACAGTTAATTTTGGCTTCACTAAAGAAAGATTTAATGGTGAAGATGCTGGTCAAACAGGTGTTGAATTACCAGATGATGTATTAGCTACAAGAACAGTAGAATATACAGCAAATGTCACAGTAGATGACATCTCAAATCCAAAAGTTGAATTTGATGCAAATGTCTTTACCGTTCCAAGAGAAGTAATGTCATTTACATTTACAGATGGTGATGTTCAAATGATTGCTACTTATATTACAGCTACAACTCTAGAAGAAGCACATTGGGAAATAAAAGAAGTAGAAGAGCCATAGGAGGTTATGAATGAAAAAGAAATATAATGAAAAACAAAGTAAAAAAATTCGTAATTTAGTTGCGCTTTGCTTACTATGTGGTGTTATTTTTGCAACAGCAACCTATGCATGGTTCATTGGTATGCGGACAGTTAATGTTTCACAATTTGACATTAACATTGCAAGTACTGAAGGCTTATATCTATCTATGGATGGTGTAAGTTGGACTTATGAATTAGATGTTGCAAATGCTCCAGCTTATGAAAACAACGCTAACCAAATTAAAGGTGTTGAACTTATTCCTATGAGTACTATTGGTGAAATGGATAAAACTTCATCAAGAATGAAACTATATCAAAAAGGAAGTTTAACAGCTACAGCAGGTGGTTATCGTTTACTTGCTAGTCAAGTTGATAATCATACTAAAACAAACGAACATTCTGGGGAATACCTAGAAGGTAAAGGATATATTGCTTTTGACTTATTCATCAAAAATATGTCAGGTGATGCATATTATGCTGATAAAAATCCATTAAATGAAGAAGCAATTTACTTAACAACTAATTCTTCAGTAACACTTGGTGTTGGTGGAGAAGAAAACACTGGTATCGAAAACTCAGTTCGGGTTGCATTCGCTCAAATCGGACGTGTTATTGGTTCAAATACTGATCAAGCAACAATTACTGGTATTGATTGTACTGGTGATGTTGGTCCTTATGAAGGCGATCCTAACCATGTAACTGGTATTTGTCGTAAAGCCCAAATTTGGGAACCAAATGATAGAGACCATGTAACAAATGCTATTAATTGGTATAACGAAGCATGTTCAACTAGAAAAGCAGATGAAGCTGGTAAAGATATTACTAAAGATTCTGCTTATAACGTTGGTACAGCTTGTGGTACTGTGGTAAATGGTACTGGAAATCATACTTATGCTATTGCTAAAGAAATTAATGTCGGCGATCCTTTTGTTGATGTTTATGATGGTGCAACACTAAACACTTATACAACTTCAACAACTAATGGTCAACTAGTTGACTTTGATGCCTTTACTGATACAGAAAAAGATTTAACTGGCGTTAATAGACCTACATTCATGACTTTAGCTCCTAACAGTATTACTAAAGTACGTGTTTATGTATGGATTGAAGGCCAAGACGTAGATAACTATGATTTTGCCCAATTAGGAAAACAAATTACAGTTAACTTTGGTTTCACTAAAGAAAGATTTACTGAAGATGACGTTAATTACGATGGACCATCAACAGATGTAACTCCTCATGTTGTTGAATACAAAAATACAGGCGCTGTTACTACAATTTCTAACTCATCTGTATACTTTGTCGATGCTCTAGACCAATTCATTATTCCAGTTGATGTAACAAAAAGCTTTACATTCAAAGATGGTGAAACAACAAAAACAGCAACTTATGATGCTGGACAAAAAACTTGGTCAATCGCTTAATTGTCAAAAAATCATCAAATATAAAGAAAGAAACGATAAACAATTGACATCGTTTCTTTTTTTTGCTACATTAATTCTAAGTTATTATTGGACTGGTGATTTCTTGGAACATTATTTTACAAATAATCAAAATCTTCGGAGTGAAATTCGTTCACTTGATTTTGAAAACGAGGGGCAAGTTTTCACTTTTTTTAGTGATTTAGGCGTTTTTTCTAAGAATCACATTGATTATGGCAGTCGTCTTTTATTAAAAAATATTATCAAAAATGTTAAAGAAGTCCATTCCCTTTTAGATATTGGCTGTGGATATGGTTTTTTAGGCATAGTTCTGGGCCGTTTTTATAATGTCTCTGTTTCCTTAACTGATGTTAATAAAAGAGCTCTTCATTTATGTGAAAAAAATTTAGCTCTTAATAAAGTGAAGGGCACCGCTTGGCTAAGTGATGGTTTAGAAAATGTTCAAGATAGTTATGATTTAATTGTCACTAACCCGCCGATAAGAGCTGGTAAAAAAACCGTTTTAAACATTTTACGTGATGCTTATTACCACTTAAACAAAAATGGAGAATTGTGGTTTGTCATTAGAAAAGATCAGGGGGTGAAAACAATTATGCGCGACATTAGCGATTTATATCAAATGGAAATTATGGCTAAAGACAAAGGTTTTTATATTGTCCGCGCGAAAACCGTTGACAAGGGATAGTTTTGTTGCTAAAATTATAAATTGGTGACGTGTTATTTTTTGCGTTTAAAAAATGAGTTTTCAAAAATAAGATTGGATGGGGTGAAATCGTGGCTTACAAGTTAAAAAAATGCGGAGATTACCGAACTAGAAGAAGTTTTTCTAAAAGTAAAAATACTATGGAATTATCAGATCTTTTGGAAGTTCAAAAGAAGAGTTACCAAAGATTTTTGGAAGAAGGAATTCGTGAAGTTTTTGACGAACTTTTTCCAGTGGAAAGTTTTACGGGCAATGTAACAATTGATTTTGGTGATTATTCTTTTGATGAACCAAGATATTCCATTAAAGAAGCAAAAGAAAGAATGGTGAATTATGCTGCACCATTAAAAGTTCAAGCACGTGTTTTTATTCATGAAACAGGTGAAGTAAAAGAACAAGAAATTTTCTTAGGCGATATGCCTTTAATGACTGATTCAGGTACGTTTATTATTAACGGGGCTGAAAGAGTTATTGTTTCTCAATTAGTACGTAGTCCAAGTGTTTACTTTAAAAGAGAAGTAGATAAAAATGGTCGGCGTATTTTAACTGGGGAAATGATTCCTAATAAAGGAACTTGGCTAGAATTTGAAACCGATGCTAGAGATGTTTTCTATGTTAGAATTGATCGAACAAGAAAAGTCCCAATTACTACTTTCTTACGGGCATTAGGTTTATCTAGCAACGAAGATATTACTCATGTTTTTGGGGAAGATCCTTACTTATTAAATACCTTTGAAAAAGATAGTACCAAAAATACTGATGAGGCCTTAATTGAAATTTATGAAAAATTAAGACCAGGTGAACCGGCAACGCTTGATTCAGCTAAAAACCAATTAATCATGCGTTTCTTTGATCACTTCCGTTATGATTTAGCTAAAGTTGGTCGTTATAAATTTAATAAAAAATTAAATGTTTGTGATCGTTTAGTTGGTTGTACTTTAGCTGAAGACATGAAAGATGAAAAAGGTAAGGTCGTTGTGGCCAAAGATACTTTAATTACTAAAGATATTTTAGAAACAATGAAACCTTTATTACAAGCTGGATATGGTTTACATGATGTTTTAATTCATGAAGAACTAGATACATATAACAAAGTCCAAGAAATCAAAGTATATGATAAAAATCATCCAGATAGAATTGTTCCTATTATTGGTGTTGATCAAAGTGTTACTGAAAGAAGACTTACGATTCCTGACATTTATGCCTCTGTAAACTATTACTTAAATTTACATGTTGGCATTGGTAATACAGATGAAATCGATAATTTAGGTAACCGAAGAGTAAGACAAGTTGGGGAATTAATCGAAAAACAATTCCAAGTTGGTATGGCTCGGATGGAAAGAGTTATTCGTGAGCGTATGACCACACAAGAAACAGAAGAAATTACACCAAAATCATTAATTAATATTCGTCCAGTTACCGCTGTTTTAAAAGAATTCTTTGGGTCATCGCAATTATCTAAATTCATGGATCAAATTAACCCAATCGCTGAATTAACTGATAAAAGACGTTTATCAAGTTTAGGACCTGGCGGTTTATCAAGAGATCGAGCAGGCATGGACGTTCGTGACGTTAATGCTAGTCACTATGGTCGTATTTGTCCAATTGAATCACCAGAAGGTCAAAACATCGGTTTAATTACTTCTTTAGCTGGTTATGCTAAAATTAATGAATATGGCTTTATTATGACGCCTTACCGTCGTGTTATAGATGGTGTTGTTCAAATGGACGATGTTCATTACATGACAGCTGATGAAGAAACTGATTACTATATTTCTGAAGCTAATATTGCCTTAGATGATAATAACAAAATCATTGATAAAGAAGTTATTGTTCGTTATAACGGTGATAACGTGATGGTTAGTAAAGATAAAGTTGATTTTGTCGACGTTTCACCTAGCCAAGTTGTTTCCATTACGACAAGTTGTATTCCATTCTTAAACTACGATGATGCTAACCGTACATTAATGGGTTCAAACATGCAACGTCAAGCCGTTCCATTATTAAAAAGCGAAGCACCAATTGTTGGTACTGGAGTTGAATGGGTAGCGGCTAAATACGCTGGTAGTAGTGTTGTTGCTAAAGCTGATGGTGTAGTTGACTATGCTGATGCTAAAAAAATCGTTGTTTTAAATGCTAAAGGTAAAGATGTTTATACGCTTGCTAACTTTGAAGGAAACAACGCTGCTGCTTGTACAAATCATGTTCCAATTGTTAAAAAAGGTGATAAAGTCATCGCTGGTCAAGTTATCGCTGATGGTCCAAGTACAGATCATGGTGAACTTGCTTTAGGTAAAAACATGACCGTCGCATTCATGACTTACAACGGTTATAACTATGAAGATGCAGTTATTTTAAATGAAAGACTTGTTAAAGATGACGTCTATACATCTTTACATATTGAAACTTATGAAATTGAATGCCGTGATACTAAATTAGGTCCTGAAGAAATTACTCGTGATATTCCAAATGTTGGGGAAGATGCACGTAAGAACCTTGATAGTGAAGGTATTGTAAGAATCGGAACCGAAGTTAAAGAAGGCGACATTCTAGTTGGTAAAGTAACACCAAAAGGTGTCCAAGAATTAACAAGTGAAGAAAAATTATTACATGCAATCTTTGGTGAAAAAACAAGAGAAGTAAGAGATACATCTTTACGTGTAGAACATGGTGCTGCTGGTATTATTCATGATGTTAAAGTTTATACAAAAGAAAATAGTGATGAACTTCCAGCTGGCGTTTTCAAAATTATTCGTGTTTATATTATTCAAAAACGTAAAATTCAAGTCGGCGACAAGATGAGTGGTCGTCATGGTAATAAAGGTGTTATTTCGCTTGTTTTACCAGAAGAAGATATGCCATATTTACCAGACGGTACACCAGTTGATGTTATGTTAAATCCACTAGGTGTTCCATCACGGATGAACATTGGCCAAATCTTAGAAGTTCATTTAGGTATGGCTGGTAAAAAACTTGGTGTTCATTATGCGACTCCAGTCTTTGATGGAGCTAACCTTGATGATATTCATGAAGAAATGCAAGAAGCTGGTATGAGTGAAGATGGTAAAGTTACTCTTTACAATGGCCGTACTGGTGAACCTTTTGAACATAAAGTAAATGTTGGTGTTATGTACATGGTAAAACTTCATCACATGGTTGATGATAAACTCCATGCTAGAGCAACTGGTCCATACAGTTTAGTAACTCAACAACCATTAGGTGGTAAAGCTCAATTTGGTGGTCAACGTTTTGGGGAAATGGAAGTTTGGGCATTATATGCTTATGGTGCCGCTCATGTTCTTCAAGAAATTTTAACTATTAAGTCAGATGATGTTATTGGCCGGGTTAAAGTATATGAAGCCTTAGTAAAAGGTAAAACGGTTGATCAAGCTGGTGTTCCAGAATCATTTAGAGTTTTAATTAAAGAATTCCAAGCTCTTGGTTTAAATGTTCAAATTATTGATAAAGATGATAAAGTCTTAGATTTAAAAGAAATCGAAGCTGAAGAAGATAAAGAAGACATTATTAAAATCGATGAAATTGATTTAAAAAATGAGGCTTTAGAAGAGCCAACTGAAGAACCAATACTTGAAGATAATTATGAAGAAGAAGATGAGTTTGCCGAAGATAGCTTAGACGATTTAGAATTTCCAGGTGACATCTCATTAGACGAAGATGAGGAGGGGGATCTATAATGATAGAAGTAAATAATTTTAAAGGAATTAAAGTAGGACTAGCTAGTCCAGAACAAATTCGTTCATGGTCTTATGGTGAAGTAAAAAAACCAGAAACCATTAACTATCGAACCTTAAAACCTGAACGTGATGGCTTATTCTGTGAAAAAATCTTTGGTCCAACAAAAGATTACGAATGTTCTTGTGGTAAATATAAAAGATTACGTTACAAAAACGTTGTATGTGATCGATGCGGTGTTGAAGTAACCAAATCAAAAGTACGTCGTGAACGGATGGGGCATATTGAACTTGCCTCTCCATGTTCACACATCTGGTTTTTCAAAGGTGTTCCTTCTAAAATGGGTCTTGTTTTAGACATGAGTCCTCGTGATTTAGAGGAAGTATTATACTTTGTAAGTTATGTCGTTTTAGATCCTGGTAGTGCACCTTTAATGAAAAAACAAACTTTATCTGATAAAGAATATCGTGCTTACTATGATAAATATGGTAACAGCTTCAAAGTTGGGATGGGTGCTGAAGCAATCGAAACCCTTTTAAAAGAAGTTGATATTGATAAAGAAGTAAAAGAATTAAGAGAAGAGTTAGAAAATGCAACCGGTCAAAAAAGAATTCGTCTTGTTAAAAGATTAGACTGTTTAGTAGCTTTCCAAGAAAGTGGCAATCGTCCAGAATGGATGATTTTAGAAGCTCTTCCTGTTATTCCACCAGATTTAAGACCAATGATTCAATTAGATGGTGGTCGCTTTGCTACTAGTGATTTAAACGATTTATATCGTCGTATTATTAACCGTAATAATCGTTTGAAAAAATTATTAGAATTAGGCGCGCCAACAATTATTGTTCAAAACGAAAAAAGAATGCTTCAAGAAGCCGTTGATAGTTTACTTGATAATGGCCGTCGGGGAAGAAGCGTTCAAGGAGCTGGTAATAGACCATTAAAGAGTTTATCTAGTATGTTAAAAGGAAAACAAGGACGTTTCCGTCAAAACTTACTTGGTAAACGTGTGGACTATTCTGGTCGTTCCGTTATTGTTGTTGGTCCAAACTTAAAGATGTATCAATGTGGTATCCCTAAAGATATGGCTCTTGAACTATTTAAACCACATGTTATTCATGGTTTAGTAGAACGTGGCCTTGCTCATAATATTAAAGGCGCTAAAAAATTAATTGATACTAAAGATGATTGTGTATGGGACGTTGTTGAAGATGTTATAAC
>CALVLG010000023.1 GCA_944336815.1 uncultured Bacilli bacterium
CGCATGAAGAACGTAATGACAAAATTGTAATTAGTGATAAAATATCCACACCAAGTTCTTTAAATGAATTAGAAAATGTAGTGATGGAAATTGTTGAAGGCACTTTAACAAGGGAAGGCGCTAAGATATTGATTACTGATTTAAGTGGCCAAAATTATACTTATGGCAGTGAATTTTGGCTAGAAAAGCAAGACGGTAGTTTATGGCAAACTTTAATACCAATTCATGATGATTATTTTTGGAATGATATAGCTTATCATGTGGATATAAATAATAAACTTATGTTAGAAACCAATTGGGAGTACATGTATGGTAAGTTAGATAATGGTAAATATCGTTTAGTTAAAAAGGTTTTAGAGGAAGATACACCTAAATACATTTCGGTTGTGTTTGAAATTAAGTAAAACACTTTTTCTTTGCTTTTGTTTGTGATAAGATTTTTTTGAAGTTGGTGATTTATGCAAAAAGAAGAAATATATGCTTTATTAGACGAAAAAAAGGTTAGTTATCAAAAAGTAGAACATAAAGCAGTTTTTACTATGACTGAGATAGATGAAATATCTTTACCGTATCCAGAGCGAGAAGCAAAAAATTTATTTGTATGTGATGATAAAAAAAGAAACTATTATCTTATAACGGTTAAAAGTGATAAAAGAGTTGATTTAAAAAATTTTAGAAAACAGGAAGGACTTCGGCCATTACATCTGGCTAGTGTTTTAGATTTAGAAAAAATGTTAAAGTTAACCCCTGGTTCGGTCACGCCATTTGGGTTATTACAAGATGAAAAGCATGAAGTTAAATGGTTTTTGGATGAAGATTTTTTTGACGATTCATCTTTTATTGGCGTTCACCCGAATCAAAACACGGCAACGGTATTTTTAAAAGTTCAAGATTTAGTGATGATTATGGAATGGGCTGGTGTTTCTTATAAGATTGTAAAGGTGTAAAATGCGGTTAGAAGATGAAGTCTTGGGACGAAAAAAAGTAAATCAAGCGAAATTATTAACGTATGGTTTTAAAAAAGAAGGAAACGGGTTAATTTATGAAACAAGTATTTTACAAGCTTCCTTTTTGTTAATAGTTAGCTATAAAGAAAAAAAGATTAACGTGCAACTAATCGATACTAAAACAAACGAAGAATATACTAATTTTAGACTTAAGAATATGAATGGGGAATTTGTTTCGATGGTTCGTGGAGCTGTTAAAGATGTTTTAGCTGATATTGCTAATAAATGCTTTGACAAAACTTATTTTGGGTGTGAACAAGCTAATCGCTTAGCTAAAAAAATAAGCGAGTTGTATCATGTCGAACCTGAATTTTTATGGGAAAGTGAACCAAGCTTTGGTGTTTTTAGACATTTTGATACCAAAAAATGGTTTGGAATTATAATGAATGTTGCAAAGGAAAAAATTACAGGTCAAGAAGGAATGGTTGACATTTTAAATGTTAAGTTAGAGCCTTTAAAAATACCAAATCTTCTTAAAAGAAAAGGGTATGTAAAAGCATATCATATGAATAAAAAATATTGGCTTTCAATAATTTTAGATGAAACATTAAGTGATGAGGAAATTTTAGCTTTACTAAATGATAGTTATAAACTTACTAGTAATAAAAAAAGAAGTTTGTTAAAATAGAAGAGGAAAGAAAGTGGATAAGATGAAAGTATTAATGCTAAATGGAAGCCCACATGATGAGTGTGTTTTTAGAGCTTTAGAAGAAGTTGGCACCGTTTTACAAAAAGAAGGAATTGAAATTGAGATAATTAATGTTGGCAAAGAAAATATTCGGGGGTGTATTGATTGTAAATTTTGTAAAGAAAACGAGCGATGTGTTTTTAATGATTTAGTAAATGAAGTGGCTTTAAAATTTAAAGAAGCTGATGGTTTGATTATTGGCACGCCGGTTTATTATAGTGGGATGAATGGAACTTTAAAAAGTTTTTTAGATCGTTTATTTTGGAGTAGTCATTTTGAAAAAGGGATGAAAGTTGGAGCAGCTGTTATTTCATCTAGAAGAGCTGGATCAACGAATGCCTTAGATGAAATTTATAAATACTTTGGTATTTCTTCGATGCCAATCGTGACAAGTAGTTATTGGAATGAAGTTCATGGATATAAAAAAGAAGATATTTTAAGCGATGAAGAAGGAATGCGGACTTTAAGAAATTTAGGGACAAATATGGCTTTTTTGTTAAAAGCTATTCATGAACATAAAGAAAAATATGGTAAACCATTATTAGAAACAGGAAAATTTACTAATTTTCAAAAATGATTAATAAAATATATAAGGAGGGATAAATATGTGGCTTGGTTTTGTGATTATTTCTGTTGTGGGAACTTTAGCGCATTTTTTGTATGATTTTTCCCATCATAACAAAATAGTTGGTTTATTTTCCGCGGTTAATGAAAGTACATGGGAACATATTAAAATCGCACTGACACCTACTTTTTTATGGAGTTTATATGATGGTTATTTATATGGAGCAAATGCTAATTATTTCTTGGCTAAATTTCTTAGTTTATTAGCAATTGTTGTTTTCATTCCCCTTATTTTTTATACCTATCGTATTTTTACGAAGAAATCAATATTATTTGTGGACATCACTTTGTTTTATATAACCATTTTTATTAGTCAATACTTATTTTATTTCGTATTACAAAATGTTTTAGGAACATTTGTGATAAATTATTTGGCTTGTATTGGTATTTTTATTTTATTTGGGTTTTATATGGTTCTAACTTTATTACCAATCAAAAACTTTTTATTTAAAGATCCTTTAACTAATAAATATGGTTTTAAAGGTCATAAAAAAGATGATTAAGAATTCGTTTTATGGAATTCTTTTTTTATGCTATACTTAGATCAGAGATAGAGAGGACATTATGAAAATGAAAAATTTATGGCTTGTTGTTTTATTATGTGGAATTGGGTGTTCTTTATATGTAGGGATGTCTTTTTATCAAGATGTAGCTTTAAAAAATGAAAAGAAAATAGATGGGTTGGTTATGAAAGTAGAAAATGATGCTTTTTATTTAGAAACGGCTAATCAAAGTATTTATAAAATAAAAAAGAATAATCAAAGTATATCGCTTGGCCAAACAGTTGAAATTATTTATGAAGGAGAATTTTGGCCAACAAATTTAGAACAAGATATTGTAATTACAAAAGTTACAACGCAAGAAAAAAGGACTTTAGAAACATTATACAATCAAGAATTCGCCAAAGCACAAGAGCTTTTAAACAAGATGAGTTTAGATGAAAAAATTGCCCAACTTTTATTAGTAAGGTATCCAGAAAGTGGGGGAGATACGTTATTAAAAGAGAAAAATTTTGGGGGATATATTTTCTTTGCAAGAGATTTTAAAAATAAAACTAAAGAGAATGTTATAAATGAAATTGCCAATTTACAATCAGTGGCTAAAGTGTCTATTTTAACGGCTGTTGATGAAGAAGGGGGAACGGTTGTTAGAGTAAGTAGTAATCCGTTATTACGTAGTGAACCTTTTTTGTCTTCACAAGAGCTTTATAAACAAGGTGGTTTTGCTTTAATAAAAGAAGATGTTAATGAAAAAAGTGCTTTATTAAAAGAACTAGGACTTAATCTTAATTTGGCTCCGGTTGTTGATGTTTCGACTAATGAAAGTGATTATATGTATAAGCGAAGTTTAGGGGCTGATAGTAGTCTTACATCAACTTATGCTAAAACGGTTATTGAAGCTAGTCAAGGACTTGGAGTTACTTATGCTTTAAAACATTTTCCGGGATATGGAAATAATGCTGATACCCATATTGGCTCTTCGGTAGATACAAGGACATTAGAAAGTTTAAAAAAAGTTGATTTACCACCTTTTGCAGCTGGTATTCAAGCGGGGGCAGACGCAGTTTTAGTAAGTCATAATGTGGTAAATGCCGTTGATGGACAAAACCCGGCTTCATTATCAGCATCAATTCATAATTTGCTTAGAAATACACTTAATTTTAAAGGAATTGTCATAACTGATGATTTAGTTATGGGAGCTATTACCGAAGTGCCTAATGCTTCTTTAAAAGCCTTTTTAGCTGGCAACAATCTACTTATTACGACTGATTATGAGAAAAGTATGCAAGAAATAAGAGAGGCTATAACAAGCGGTGAAGTAGCAAGGGAATATTTAGACCAAAAAGTTTTGGTACTTTTAGCTTTTAAATATAAGATGGGACTGATAAAATAACAATACGAATGGAGGAAAAAAATGACAGATTTTAAAAATTTTGAAGAATTAGATATAAGGGTTGGCACAGTCGTGGATGTGAAAGATTTTGAAAAAGCCCGTAAACCAGCTTATCAGTTATGGATTGATTTTGGTAAGTTAGGAATAAAAAAGAGTTCAGCTCAAATAACAACCTTATATCAAAAAGAAGAGTTGATTGGTAAACAAATTATCGCCGTTGTAAATTTTTCGCCCCGGCAAATCGCTGATTTCTTTTCGGAAGTTTTAGTTCTAGGGGTTTATAATCAAGCTGGCGTTGTTTTACTTAAACCAGATAGAAAAGTTGAAAATGGAGAAAAAATAGGGTAATGGAAAAAGATGAATTACGAAAAAAGTATCTGGATATTCGGAAAAATATTTTAAATAAAGAGGCTAAAAGCCAAATAATTATAGAAAAAGTTATTCAAAGTGACGAATATCAAAAGGCACAAGTTCTTTTACTTTATTACAGTTTGCCTAGTGAAGTAAAAACGATTCCTTTAATATTAGATGCTTTAAAAAAGAAGAAAAAAGTTTATTTACCTAAAGTGTGTCATGATGAATTAGTTTTTTATCGTCTTTTTTCTTTAGATGATCCTTTGCTTAAAAGTTCTTTTGGGGTTTATGAGCCGGTTAGTAATGAAAAGTTAAAGGACCAAGTTGATTTATGTATATTACCTGGAGTTTGTTTTGATAAAGATATGCATCGCCTTGGTTTTGGCAAAGGTTATTATGATCGCTTTTTAAAAGATAATTTGTGTTTTAAAATGGCTTTAGCTTTTGAAGAAACAATTTTAGATGAAGCTATTTTGGCTAGTCCTTGGGATATTTTAATGGATAAAATAATAACTGAACAACAAGAAATTTGTTTGTCAAGATGTTCATGGGTTAATCTAAAAAATCCTTTGGATGTTTTATATCATGATAAAGAATGGGGGGTTTATTCTTTAGAAGATCAAAGGCTATATGAGTTTTTGGTGTTAGAATCTTTTCAAGCTGGGTTATCTTGGGAATGCATTTTAAATAAACGAGAAAATTTTCGGAAGGCTTTAGATAATTTTGAGGTTGAGAAAATCGCCTGTTATTCTAAAGAAAAAATTGCTTCATTGTTAGAAAATAAAGGGTTAATTCGGAATCGCTTAAAAATGGAAGCTATGGTAAAAAATAGTCAAATTTTTTTGGCAATTCAAAAAGAATTTGGTTCCTTTGGTAATTATTTAAAAACGTTTACGAAAGGAAATATATGGGTTGAACGGCATAAGAGGGCATCTTCTTTAGCTGATAAAATAGCGAAAGATTTACAAAAAAGGGGGATGAAGTTTGTGGGAGGCACGATTATTTATGCATATTTACAAGCGATAGGAGTGATTAATGCGCATGACGAAGACTGTTTCAAAAGCAAAAGTTTATAAAACTTTTTATCTTTCTCCGATTGGAAAAATGATTTTAACAAGTGATGGTAAGTATTTAACTCATTTACATTTTATGACAACTCGTTATGAAAAAGAAAAGATTGTAAACCAAGAAGATATTAAAGATGATTTAGAAGTTTTTAAATTGACTAAAAAATGGTTAGATGCTTATTTTAACAAAGAAAAACCAAAGTTTAAGTTACCATTAAAGATAGAAGGATCTGTTTTTGGCAAAATGGTTTGGGATATTTTAGCTGAAATTCCTTATGGGCAAACAATGACTTATAAAGAAATAGCTTTAGAAATGAAAAAACGTTATAATATAGTATCTTTAAGTTATCAAGCTGTGGGACAAGCGGTTGGCCATAATCCAATATGTCTTATTGTTCCTTGTCATCGGGTAGTAGGGACTAATGGTAGTTTAACTGGTTATAGTGAAGGAATTGATAAAAAGATCTGGCTATTAAAACATGAAGAAGTTGATATGACTAATCTTTTTGTTCCGAAAAAAGGGAATGCTTTATAAATTGTTTTCTTTTTGTTAAAAATATGGCATAATGAAAATGGTGATAGAAGATGTTAAAGGATAAAGTAGCAATCGTAACTGGTGGGACGAGAGGAATAGGTTTTGAAATTGTCAAAACTTTTTATGAAGCGGGAGCTAAAGTTGTTTTCTTTGGCTCAAAAGAAGAAAGTGTTTTAAAAGCGTTAGAGAAATTTTCAAAGGAAAATGTTAAGGTAAAAGGATATTATCCTAATTTAGCTAATTATGAAGAAGTTGAAAAAACAATTCAAGAAATTTCGCAAGAATATGGGCAGATTGATATTTTAGTCAATAATGCGGGAATATCGGCTGATAGAAAAATTGAAGAAACAACTTCTTTAGATTTTCAAAATATTATGGATATTAATGTTTTATCAATGTTTAATACAATTAAAGCTGTAACGCCACTTATGAAAGAACAAGGTGGGGGTGTTATTTTAAATACCTCTTCAATGGTTAGTATTTATGGACAAGCAGCTGGTGTTGGGTATCCGACAAGTAAATTTGCTGTTAATGGTTTAACTAAATCTTTAGCGCGAGAATTAGCACCATATCATATTAGAGTGAATGCTGTGGCGCCAGGAATTATTAATACAGATATGGTTGCGGCTTTACCAAAAGAAGTAATTCAGCCTTTAATTAAAACGATTCCATTGGGAAGAATTGGCGAGCCTAAAGATATAGCTAATGCGTTCTTGTTTTTAGCTAGTGATATGGCTAGTTATGTGACGGGCGAAATATTATCAGTTGATGGGGCGGCACGTAGTTAATGGACCGGTTAGACGCTTTTGAAAATGTTTTAGAAGAAATATTAACGGAATATAAAAAAATTGGTCAAGAGTTAGAGTTATTAAGAGAAGCCCAGAAGATGAAGACAACTAAATTTCGGGAATTGCTAGGCAAGAAACTAGTTTATCGAATGATTTTAGATATTTTTATTCAAAAAGGGTTATTGGAAGAAGGAAGATTAACATGAAAAATATTATTTTACTTGGATATGTTTTGGCGGTTTTAAGTACTTCTTTTTCGCCCTTTTATTCTTTGACTAAACAATTAGAATTTGCAAGCAATCATACAGAAAACGAGGAGGTAGAAAGCGTATTTAATTATAATGCTACCAAAGAAGATGTAACTTTTAATAATCTTTTAAACGTGTATTTATTTTGGGGTGACGGTTGTCCTTTTTGTGAAAAAGAAATAGCTTTTTTGAAAGAAAATGAAGAAAAATTAAAAGGAAAAATTAATTTGTATGCTTTTGAAGTATGGCACAATGAAGAAAATCAAGCGATGCTTCAAGAAGTAAAAAGGAAGTTAAATAATTCGGCGACAGGGATTCCTTTTTTAGTCTTTAACGATAATATAACAGTTGGCTTTAATGAAAGTTTTCAAAACGAATTATTAACAGAAATTTTAAAGGCTAATAAAACACGAGATATAATTGAGGAAATTATTTAATATTAAAAGAAGAACCAAGGTAAAGCGGTTCTTTTTTGCTTGATTTTCTTATTTTATAAAAAATATACTTCTAAATACGACAAAATATGATAAAATAATGTATGTAAGATAGGAGGGTAACTTATGAGTACAGAACTAATTATTATCATTGGAATTGCTTATTATGTTGTAACCGTGATTTTGATAATTGGTGCTTTAATATTATTAACGAAAAAAGATAAGAATACCCTTCGTAAGCAAATCGATGATTTAGAACGGGATAAAAATTTAATTATTTCGGCTTCTTTAATTGCTGAATTAAAGAAAGTAGAACCGTTAATTGCTAATACTAATATGCAAAATACGTTGGATAATTGGCAAAAAAGATTTCAAAAAATAAAAGAAGAAGATGTGCCAAGAATTACTGATGCCTTGTTAGAAGCCGAAGAATTTTATGCTAAAAAAGATTATAAAGAAACAAAAGCAAGACTTTCACAAATTGAAATGGATATATATTATGTACGAACTAAAGCTAACTTTTTATTAGATGAAATTAAAGAAATCACTTTAAGCGAAGAAAGAAATCGCGATACTATCACAAAATTAAAGGCTAGTTATCGGGAAATTTTGATGAAATATCAAGAAAATAAAGCTGATTATGCCCTTGTCTCGTCACCATTAGAATTACAATTTGAAAGAGTTGATAAACTTTTCAGTGCTTTTGAAGTAGCGATGGAAAATAAATCATATCAAGAAGTTAGTAAGATTGTTAAAGCAGTTGATGATATTATTGGTAATTTAAAATTAGTGGTCGAAGAAGCACCGTCAATTATTATGCTTGGGAAAAAGATTATTCCTAAAAAAATTGCAGAAATATCTTCTATAAGTAAAAGAATGGAAAAAGAAGGTTATAATTTAGATTACTTAAATATTGCTTATAATATAACAGAAGCAAGCAAAAAAATTACTAATGTTTTTCAAAGATTGAATGTTTTAAATATTGAAGATTCGATTTTTGAATTAAAAACAATTATGGATTATTTTGATTCAATTTATAATGAATTTGATAAAGAAAAGATTTCCCGAAAATTGTATACTGAATATGTAAGAACAGTTTTAATTAAAATAACAAAATTAACTAAAATTAATGATACGTTATTAAAAAGATTAAACGATATTAAATATAGTTATGATTTAAGTGATGAAGATGTAGAGGTTGTTTTTACAATTAAAGAAGAGCTAGCTAATGAAAGAGGCGAATATGATGATCTTATTGAAGAGGGAAGAAGTAAAAAAACGTCTTATTCTCATTTAGGTAAAGTAATGGAACAACTTAATATTAAAGTTTTAAAAACTGAAGAAAAGCTAGAAGTTGCTTTACGTAGTTTAGGTAGTTTAAAAGAAGATGAATTAAGAGCTAGAGAACAACTAGATGAAATGAAACAAATTTTAGAACAAGCTAAAGTAGGAATTAAGAGTTTTAAACTACCAATGATTCCTGATAATTATTTTGTTGAACTTGGGGAAGCAACTGAAGCAATCGCGGCGATGGTTGAAGAATTAGAAAAAACGCCAATTTCAATTAAAGTTTTAAATACAAGAGTTGATACAGCGCGAGATTTAGTTTTAAAAGTTTATAATACAACTAAAGAAATTGTGAAAACAGCTAAGATGGCTGAAACCGCAATTGTTTATGGTAATAGGTATCGACCTATGAATGCGGAAGTAGATATTGGACTTATGAAAGCCGAGAATTTGTTTTTTCAAGGAAAGTTTAAAAACGCTTTAGAAACAGCTATTCATAGTATCAATGTGGTAGAACCAGGAATATATAAAAAATTAATGGATGAATATCAAAATTAAGGAGAAAGACATGAAAAAAATAATGATCGATTTAGATGAGACCATTTGTGAAGGGGGATATTTAGAGGCCGTAAATGAATATTTACATACCGATTATCAATATACCGATATTCCTCATTATTATGTTGAAGATGTGATGGATGAAGAAGAAAAAGAAGCTTTTTTAGATTACTTTTATCAACATGTAAATATATATAAAAATGTGAAAGTTTTGCCTAAGGCTTTGGAAGTTATTGAAAAGTTAGCTACAAAATATGATATTTATATCGTTACAGCTTTTGTTGATAGAAGAAGAGTAAAAGAAAGTAGTGTTATGGCTAAATACAAATATGAATGGATTATTGAAAATATGCCTTATATTAATCCGAAACATATTGTTTTAACTGGTTCTAAAGATATTATTATGTGTGATATTAAAATTGATGATAAAGTCGCAAATTTAAAAGGTTATGGGGAAACCAAACTTTTGCTTAATCATAAACATAATGAAAATTTTAGTCATGAAGAATTAGAAAAAAATAATATAAGAAGAGTATATGATTGGGAACAAATAGGTTCAATATTATTAAAGGAAAGTGAAGTAGTATGATTTATTTAGATTATTCAGCAACAACGCCAGTATCTTATGATGTTTTAGAGTCTTATATTAGGGCAACAAAAGATTTTATGGGAAATCCTAATTCTCTTCATAGTTTAGGGGTTAAATCAAAAGCGCTTATGAATAGCGCTATAAAGCAAATTAGCGATATTTTTAGTGTGCTTGATAGTGAAATTACGTTTACTTCTGGGGCGACGATGAGTAATAATTTGGCTTTAATCGGGACATGTTTAGCTAATATGAAATATGGTAGTCATATTTTAGTTTCTAAATTAGAACATCCTTCAATATATAACATTTGTAAATATTTAGAAAGTATTGGCTTTGAAGTTGGATACATTAATAATACCGAAGATGGTTTAATTGATTTTAATGATTTAAAAAAACAAGTGCGAGATGATACAATTTTAGTAAGTGTTTGTGCGGTTAATAGTGAGATGGGAATAAGACAACCTTTGAAAATGATTAGACAAATTATTAAAAAAGAAAACCCTCATACTTTTTTACATAGTGATATGACACAAGCTTTAGGAAAAGTAACTATAAATTTGCATGATGTTGATTTAGCTAGTATGACTGCCCATAAAATTTATGGCCCAAAAGGGATTGGCTTGTTTTATAAAAACAGTCGGGTACCTTTTACGCCACTTTTATATGGCAGTGGCCAAGTGAATATGTATAATCCGGGAACACCACCAGTACCTTTAATCG
>CALVLG010000024.1 GCA_944336815.1 uncultured Bacilli bacterium
GCCTAAATCCATATCATAACCTTTTTTCATTAAAGGATCGATAATAAAGTCACCCGTATAACAAATTGCCCCATGTGCTGTACTAATAGAATACATTACTGCTCCTGGCACACTGTGACTTACTGGTAAAGGGAAAATTTGAATATTGCCAAACTTTAATGTTTTATTAGGAACAATCTCAATAATGTTTTCTTCTTTAACACCAAGATCAGTTAAAACAAATTTGGTATAATGGGTCGCATAAAACTTAACCCCAGGAATTGTCTTGGCTAAATCTTGGGCAGCCCCCATATTTTCATAATGACCATGCGTAATAAAAATACCTCTAATTTTTTGTTTATTTTTAATTAGATATTCATAATCAGGAATAACATAGTCAATACCATACATATTGCCACTGGCGTATTTAAGACCACAGTCAAAAACAAAAATGTCATCGTTTATTTCAATCACATAAGTATTCTTTCCTAGTTCGTCTAAACCACCCAAACTAAAAATCTTTATTTTTTCCATAAAGTAAATTCTCCTTCTTCTCTAACCTTTTTGTGTTCTTTTGAAAAAATAAGAACGATTTAAAAAGTTTTTTTATAACGTGTTCTAATTATAGCAAAAGTCATATCAAAATGCAAGGTTCCGAGAAAAAGCAAATTATTTTTCAGTAATTAAATTATCAATGGCAAGAACTTTTAACCCTTTGTAACGAATTTGTTCAAGAAGAATTTTTACATAAGATAAAGAAGTGTTTTCTTCAATTAGGATAATGTCGCCACTTTCAACTTTATTATATTGGGTCGGAAAATTACTTTGATTTATTTTTAACGTTTCTTTGATTAGCCATTTGTCTTTTCCTTGGCAAAGTTCAGCGTTATTTTTAATAAAGCAGAAAGAACTTGGCTGTTTCTCGGCATTTATTTGTTTTTCAACGTCTGAATAATTAGCAAAATCATAATTTATTTTTGTGCCATATTCTAAATGACGACTAGCAGTGTCTTTTGTTACTAAAGCCGAATATAAAATCCCCATTTCTTCAAAATAAGTAATAATATGGGCATCATTAGTTAAAAGATAAACCCCTTTATGAATAGGATTACCCCCAGCGATAATTTTATCTTTATTGTCTTTAAGAGAAACGCTTGGATAAACTTCGTTGAAAACTAGTTCTTCTTCTAAAAAGACCCCTTCATATTTCATATTTCGAAAGCTTTCTTCAACATTGACAGTTTTACCAATTAACCCCGGAATAATATAATTGTCATTAATAACCGCATTGATTGAAGCAACTTCATAATCTTCTTTTAAGGTCATGATTGTTTCATATAATGGATCTTTTTGTTGCATAAATAAAGCAATTTTTTCTGTATAATAAAAACTAAAACATAGAATAGACACTATTCCTAATACGCGAATAAACTTGTTCATTTTTTCACCTAATATATTCTATGATTTATCTTTTGGTTTTACGCTACTTAGAAAAGAGATATTTTCAGCAACTACTTCAGTAATAAAGCGCCGATCTTCTTTTTCATCTTGATATTCTCTTACTTGTAAACGGCCCTTAATACAAACCATATCTCCTTTTTTACAATATTCTTTTACGCGCTTGGCGATGCCATTCCATAGAATACAACGAAAAAAGTCAGTTTCATATATACCATCGGCATTTTTAAATGATCTTGGAACAGCAATTTGAATTATGGAACGTTCTTTTTGTTCTTTCGTTTCTTTTAATTCTGGTTCACCAGTTAAACGGCCAATTAATACGACAGTATTCATTTTTTTCCTCCTTTCAATGGGCATTAAAACATACAAAAAGGCCTTCGTCAAATGGCTAAATCAATAAAATCTGGGGCCTTTTTAAAGCCAATTTAGTAAATTTGTTTAGCAGATTCTTTAAATTAAAAAGATTTAGGAAAACATTTTTTTAAATTTTGTAGTTTTTAAATTTTTTTGGCTTTTTTATGCTATAATGGTTAAGAATAGAGGAAGTGAGTTCTATGCCAGGAAAAGATTTAGCAACAATTAGAGAAAATATAAATTACTTAAAGTTATGGCAAATGTATAATCCAAGCTTTATTAATACTTTATCTATTCAAGGCGAAAGTCTTTATTATGAAAACGGCGAAGAAAAAAGAAACGTTTTTGTTGGGAATATCTTATTTCAAAGTTTATTAACGCCTAATTTAAAAACATCGTTAGAAAATGGGAGTTTAACGCCACTAGATTTATATAGTATTATTGCTATTTCGGCCCAAACAAAAGCAAAAGATGAAAAAGCGCGATTGAAAAGGAAAGTGACTGATGTATCTTTAGGGGAAAATTGTTTGGTTATTGTTGATGAAGAGCAAAATAAATATCGTTTTGATACAAATAACGGAAATGATATTTATAGTAAATATGTGGCTGAGAAAAATAAAGGTTCGCTTCTTACTTTACAAAACATAAAAGATATTATTAATGGTCAACCGTTACAGAAAGATTATTATGATATTATTAAGCAAAATAGTTTATCAGAAGAAGATTTAAACGCGACAATTGAATACGAAAATTATATTAAGGCCGCGAAATATTATGCCCCTTTTCTTACTGAGGATACCCTTAGAAATGTTACTTATTTTGATATGTTTTATCAAACGTTAGCAAATATAACCAATTTATCCCCGCTTTTAAAAAGTAAACTGGGAATATATCAAAGTGAAATTGAGCCAATTAAAAATAAGCTTGAACAACAAGAAATAGCCCGGGCTAAGGAAGAAGAATTAAAACTTGTAAGACAAAATAAAAAAGATTTACCTAATGGATATGCTAATGCTGCGGCTTTAATTTTTGTGGTTTTAAACTTAGGCCTTTTCTTAGCAAGCCTTCTTATCTTTTTACGATAAGAGGTCTTTTTTTATTTTTTCTAACATATAGTTTACTAACGGAGGGAAATTATGGAAATTTTAAAAGTTTCATCAAAGTCTAATCCTAGTAAAGTTGCGGGAGCTATAGCTAATATTTACCGGGAACAAAGAATGGTAGAAATTCAAACAATTGGTGCAGGTAGTTTAAATCAAGCAATTAAAGCCGTAGCAATTGCCCGTGGTTTTGTCGCTCCTAGTGGGGATGATTTAGTAGTCGTACCAAGTTTTAACGATATTGTAATTAATGGTGAGAATAAAACGGCAATGAAACTCCTTGTTACCAACAAATAAAAACTGAGTGTTTTTTTACTCAGCTTCTTTTTGCCATATTGTTGTTTGACCACATGGAAGAATTAAAGGACTATTTTGTAAAGGGATACCAATTTCATCACTAGAAATTATCCCTTTTTGTTTTTGATTAATTGTTAAATATAAAATATTTTCCATAATTGTTTTTGATAAACCAGTACTATATGAATTAAGCATAAATAATACAAAATCATCACTCATTAAAGATTTTGTCTCATTAATAAGATCATATAAATCTTTTTCAATTGACCAAACTTCTTTTTTACTTCCGCGGCCAAAACTGGGCGGATCCATAATGATAATGTCGTAAGTATTGCCTCTTCTTATTTCTCTTTTGACAAATTTTAAACAATCATCAACAATAAAACGAATTGGCTTAGTTTCTAAATGATTAACCTTAACATTTTCTTTGGCCCATTCGACCATTCCTTTTGAAGAAT
This sequence comes from uncultured Bacilli bacterium, assembly GCA_944336815.1. Classification (GTDB taxonomy): domain Bacteria; phylum Bacillota_I; class Bacilli_A; order RF39; family UBA660; genus Ventrenecus. Next base: position 3,650 of record CALVLG010000024.1, read on the forward strand.
CAACATGGACAACACTGGCCCCATTTTTTAAAGCAACAACGCTAGCTGCCCCCGTATAAGCAAAGAGATTTAAAACTTTTAAAGGTCGATTGGCTTTTTGGATTGTCGCGGCTAAAAGATTCCAATTGGTGGCTTGTTCGGGAAATAAGCCTGTGTGTTTAAAACCCATTAACTTTAATAAAAATTGATAATCTTGATATTTAACAGCAAAACTAGCAGGAAGTTCTTTTTTTATTTCCCAAGCTCCCCCACCACTTTTACTGCGATGATAAACTGCGTCAGCACTAGACCAAAGTTTTTCGTTTTGTTTGGTTGGCCAAATAATTTGGGGATCTGGTCTTTCTAAAATATATGGGCCCCACTTTTCTAGTTTTTGCCCATTAGCCATATCTAATAAAGTATAATCAGTAAAATCATGAACAACTCTCATTTTAATTTGCCTTTCGTTAAGTAGGTTATCATGTATTCTTGTATTTCTAAAGCACCATAGAAGAAAGTTAAATAACCAAAACTTAAAATACTAACAGTGTTGTGAAAACCAAAGTTTAAAGAAGTTAAAACTCCACAGATAAAAAACATAAACCATAATAAAGATAAGATACACCATATTTTACTTTTACGATCGTGGTAAAAATCAGCTTTCTTTACTTTACCTAAAGTTACAAATAAAAGCCAGGTCAGTAAACTTAAAGCATATATTTTGGGAGTCATTTCCTTAACAAAGAAACTAACGCTTAATAAAACAATGCTAATAGCAAAGGAAAAGAAAGATGAGTATTCTTTGGTTTTTAAAGTCGTTATAAATTGAAATAAAGAAACTACAACAAAGATGCCTAAATACAAACGATATACTAATAAAACATCAGTAATTTTAAAAATTGGAAATAGTAAAAAGACAATCCCAGCTAGTAATATTAAAATACTTCCCCATAGATTATGTAAAGATACTTCTTTTTTCATTAACTTTTTCCCTTACTTTCTAACCATTTGTTCTGTTTCTATTAGGGATAAACTAGCATATATTTGGTCATATGTCTCTTTGTTTGCCTCATAGGCTGCTTTTCCTCTTGCATAATCGTCAAAGATAACAGCATAACCTATAGCTTGACGTACAAACACTGGTGAAAAACTACCAACCATTTTTATTTCTTCTTCATTTAAATTTAAAAATGATACAATTTTTGAAAACAAATTTTCTTTTTCGCCTTGATAATATTTTCCCATTTCTAATAGAGCTTTAGCAACAGCAGCTCTAACTGGTGATGAAGTTAAATCACATTCTTGTAAAACGAAAGTTTCTTTAACCATATCATATACTGTTTTTGAATTTTGATTCATATAAATACCTTCTTTCTTGTTTTTAGTGTATCATAAAGAAGATAAAAAAGCACTAATTTTTAAACTGACTTTTTTAGTAAAGGGATATGATGAATTACCATTATTGGTTATGTATGGGGCGACAATCACAACTGAATATTTTGGCTCTTCTCGGGGAAAATAATAAGCTAAAGTAGAATTAATAACCGAGGTATCAACCACACCATCACCATCTTGATCATAAAAGGTTTCGGCCGTACCCGTTTTACCTACCGCCTCTAAATCTTTTTTGACATAACTACTAGCCGTGCCGCCATGAAAGACTTGATACATGCCCTCTTTTATGCGCTTATAATATGAACTATCTAAGCCAACTTGATTTAAAAAAGTATTATAGTTGGCTTGTTTTAGTTTTAAAGCATATCTAGTTCCTTCAGTCGCGATGGTATTAATGTATTGTAAAAGACTAATGGGCGTATAAGTGTCATATTGCCCGATGGCAAAGTTAAGAAGTAAGTCTCCGGCTATTTTTTCACCCTTAATTCCAGTATATTCAAGCGGATAATCAATTTCTGTTTTGCTTCCTAACCCATAAGAAGCAAAGACGTCACGATAAGTTTTAAAGTTATCTTCAGTAACGGTAAATTTCATATTATAACGATAGTTTTGGTTAGTTGTTTTAATAGCGGTTATAAATTGATAATAGTTTGAGGATGTTTTTAAGGCCGTTATATCATCAACATAGCCTAGATATGTGTAAGAACATTTAGATGGTTCACTGTAAAGTTTGACACAACTGTCTTTTATTTTTTTCCCAACTGTAATGGCCCCGGTTAAATAGCCCACGGTGTTACTAGCGCCTTTTACAACGCTTCCCATTGAATAAGAAGAAGTAAGGGCATTTATAGTAACATCTGAAAAAGTATTATCGGCGTTTATTTTTTGGCCACTTAAAGCTAAAATCGCCCCAGTTAATGGTTCACCTACCATAGCATAACTTTCGGTAAAAAATTTACTTGTTGACCGTTTTTTAGCTAACAATATTTCTTCTTGCAACGTTTTTTCCACCATTTTTTGAAGATTAATATCAATATTTAAAATAAGATCTTTACCAGGTACTTCTTCTTCCACTAAAGTTAAGGTATTGTCAGAATTTATTTGATAGACGGCTTTTTGGCCTTTTAATAAATCTTCATATTCTTTTTCTAGGCCACTGACACCAACAATATCATTTAAAGAATAACCTTTTTGTAAAAAGGCATCTTTTTCTTCTTTAGGAATGCTACCAACTGTCCCAAAGATACTTTTTAATGTTTCTTCATAAGGATATACTCTTTTTACTAATACTTCTTTTTGTAAAGAAGGAATATTTAAAGAAAGGATTTTAGCGACTTCTTCATCAGTCATGTTAGTAAGTAATATTTTGTTTTCATAGTTATAACCTTCATTCATTAGGGTAAAAAGATAAATGATTTTTTCTTCTTCTGGGGAATAATTTATATCTTCACTTGTTATTCTGGCTAGTTTTCGATTTTCTAATTCATTCTCTGTAATCTTTCGTTCTTCTAATAGTTGATATTCGTTGGCCGTAATTAAGTCTTTACCATTATTATGCGTTACTAAATAATATTTTTTCTTAGCCATTTCACTAACACTTACGGCATCTAAAAAGGGCGATAATGCAGTGGCAACTTTAATTTGGTTTTCACTAGTTTCTTTTAAAGGTTTATGATAACTAATAGCTAAGACGCCTTCATTATCTACTAAAACGGTCCCATTACGATCTAATATTCGGCCCCGTATGGCGGAAGATCCATAAACCAACCGATTAGTTTTAGCTAAATATAATTTTTGATAGTATTCATGGTTTTGACCATTTATTTGATAGAGAACAAGACCAAAACTAAAAAAAAGACATATAAGAAAAATGATTCTTTTCATTTAAACCACCTATTTTTAGTATTTAAAATAATTCTTTTTTCATACTATATATTAGGTGATTTTATGTATAGTTTGATAGCAAGATTTATGGAAAATATAACTAAGGAACAAATAGATACTTTTGCAAAGAAGAATAAAACATTTTTATCTAATGAAGAATTAGATTTTACTTATACTTTTGTAAAAAAAAATTGGGAACTTATTTTACGTAATCCCAATTTGTTACAATTTGAACGGTTAAAAGACCATTATTCAGCGGAGAATTTAGTAAAGATTCAAAAAGTTTTTCAGGCCTATTATCAAAAATATGGTCATCTTTTATAAATCTTGTGAATATCTTCTAGTAAGTGTTCATTAAATTTTTCTTGTCTTAAAGATTCTATTTCTAATTTATAAGGGGGATAAATTCGTGTTTTATCTTCCCATGTCTCGCCAACATAAGGTGTTTCTAATATTTTAGGAACATTTTTTAATTTTTCATGATGACATATTTTGTTTAAAGCGGCAAAGCCTATCGTACCATAGCCAATGTTAGCATGGCGATCTTTATGAGAACCTAAAGGGTTTTTGCTATCATTTATATGAACACAGCGAATTTTTTCTAAACCTATTTTTGTCGCGAATTCATTTAAAAATTGGTCAAATTCTTGCATGTTATAGCCAGCATCGTTTAAATGGCACGTATCAATACAGACACCTAGTTTGTCATGGTTTTGTAATAAAATGGCCATTTCTTCTAAAGTACTGGCACACTCCGTTCCTTTGCCGGCCATTGTTTCTAATAAAATTTGACAAGTATAATCTTTTTTTAAAATATCTTCTAAGGCATCCCAAATGTTTTTTAATGCTTCTTCTTTTGGAAGGCCAACGGCACTGCCAGGGTGAACAACAAGAAATTTAATTCCTAATTCATCACATCTTTTTAATTCTTGTTCTAAAAAGTTTTTGCTAAACTCCCACTTAGTTTCATCTTTACGATTAGCTAAATTGATAATATAAGGGGCATGACATATAACGTTATTTAGCTCAATATTGTTAGCAAGCATTAATTTTTGAGCTTCTTTAGTTAAGTTTTCATCAATTTCTTTTCGCATCGTGTTTTGGGGAGCGCCAGTATAAAACATAAACGTATTAGCGCCATAACTAATTGCTTCTTTGACACTACCAAGAATTTGTTCACTCCCAAAGGAAACATGACTTCCAATAATCATTTTAACATCACCAAGAGTATTTTAGCATTTTTAAGGGCAAAAAAAAAGAATCAATTGATTCTTAGCCTTTACCAGCACAAGTATTACTAGCCGCGGTAGCATTAGCATCAACAACATCATCGGTTGTAACACTTTCATCGCCATTTTCAATTTTATATTTACTGCTACTAAACCAACCAGTTATCGTAAAATGGCCATTTTGATAATCTACTAAAACACTACCTTCATAGCCTTCTTTATAATCAAAATATCCTTCTTCAGTTCCCCCACCGCTTAGTTCATCATAAGAATAACATTTATCATGGTTACTAGCAGTGATAACACCATTCATAACGTCCATTTGAGCCGCGATTTGGGCTGAATTTAAAAATTCTAAAAATTCTGTTCTAAAGGTTCCGCGTTCGGCATCATCTAATATTTTAAAGACGTTTTGCCCAGCAACTAACATAATTACTGATAAAATAACAATAACGGCTAATAATTCAATTAAAGTAAAACCTTTTTTTTGTCTTAGTCTTTGCATTTAGACACTCCCTCTACTATCAATAATTATACACAACCTAGAAGTTCACGTCAAGATTAATCGCAGCAAAAATAAACTCACATATACTATGTTAGGTGAGTTTATGAAAAGAAATTGTAATCATGGATTATTTACCGTTTTAGCAATTTTTGCTTTATGTGTTTTAATCTTTTATCAGCTTATTTTAACCTTTATTATTCCTTTACGTTTTAATATCTTTATTTTACTAATTGAAATATTAGCTCTTTTGTTCTTCTTGTACCGAATAATATGGCCTTATTAAGTTTTCGGTTTTAAAAACATAGTCTAAAACTTCCCTGGTATTTTTGACTTTCGTAAATTCTGGCCCTTTTAAAGAAATTTTAGGCGGGATCGAAATAACTAGAAAAAAGAGTTTTATTTCTTCTGCATTTAAAGGACATATTTTTAGATACTCTTTTAACAAAACTTCAAAGTTTAATTCAAACCACGAACATTTATAAAAATTAATAAGGTCCATAACTGGGCTATCTTGGCGCGATTTTTCCCAACTAAGTAAACAATTTTGCCGAAAATGATCTAAACATAGATGGTTGTGTATTTGACTAAGACGATATTTTTTTAAAGGAAGAACTTGCTCTAACCATTTTTCTAATTCTTCGCTGGCAAAGTCTAGGGATGCAAATATTTTAGAAGCGTTACGTAAAAACAAATATTCACTAGGAGAAGGATAGATACTTTTAAAATAAGAAGCATAGATATTTTGATAATAATATTTTAAGTATTCAATTTGTTCTTTGATATTATCATAAATTTCTTTGAAATCATCTTCTGTTACTTCTTTATAATAGGTTGTTTTTTGATGAAGTAACGCGACTAATTTAATAAAATCCATGGCTTTTTGTTCGTTAGGAATAGGCGTATCAGGTAAATATTCAAATACATTTACGCCTTCTCTAGTCGCATCTAATAATTTAGGAAAACTAGTAAAACCTCTATTTTGTAAATAATTATATAAAGCGGCAATATCTTGTTCTTTTTTTTTGATAACTACATCGCCACTAGTTGATTTTAAAATGTGGGCCGAGCCTTTAATTGTATATTGATATGGTTTATAAATTTCTTTTAAAACTTCTAGACTACGTTCATTCATCTTCTGGTTTCGGAATTAGTATTTTCATGCCAGATGTAAAATTAGTTAAATCGTTATATTCACTTAATACATTTTGACTAATTTGGTATTGTTCACAAATAGAGGCAATTGTTTCATTTTCTAAAACAATATGCATGTGATAAGTTGTATACTCTTCTTCTGTTTTTTCTTCCTTTGTTTCAACTGGTATTTCGGGCGGTTGCATTGCCACTTCGCGGTCCTCTGCTGGTTCCATCATGGCTAATATTTCTTCCGTATCTACTTTGGGAAGTTCCTTTTCTTCTGGTTCTTCTATTACTTCATTTCCTTCTTCCCCTTCTAATTCTAATTCAATATTAACTTTAATTTTAGAACTATCGATTACATCATAGGCAAAATCACTGATTTCAATCGTGACTGAATCTTTGACAATATTAGAAGGTATTTCGATAGTAAAAGGTATTTTAAAAGAAAAAGGTATTTCATTTACACTTATTTCATGACTTTTATATTCGCCAGTAACAAATAAATTACCTTCAACTGTCCCCTCTTCAACGGCAAATTCTCTTTCTAAAGAAATGCTTGTAATTTCACTTACTTTACTTTGAAAATCTAATTCTTTAGTAAAAGGTATTATGTTTTTCAAATTTATCCCATCCTCTCTTTAGAAAATATATGCTATGACATTAAAAAAAATCACTCTTGGGGTGATTCTTCTAATAATTCGGGATGTTTTTTAAAAAATAAGGAAAAAGCAAGTTTTACTTCATCTAAATTTTCTAGTTCTTCTAAAACCACTTCATCGTTTTCTTTAATTCTTTTTCTTAACAAGATTTCTTTTTCATTAGTTAAATATACATACGTTTTGTTTTGATGTTCGATTTTATCTAAGACAATATAAT
>CALVLG010000025.1 GCA_944336815.1 uncultured Bacilli bacterium
AATTTTGATGTTTTATTATATTATGATAAAGAAAAATTAGAAAGAGAAATAGCAAAAGATGAAGGAATAGATATTGGGAAAAGGGATACAGCTAATAATTTGATTAAAGAAGGAATAGATTTAATTACTATAGCCAAGGCGACAAACATTAATATAAATGAACTTAAGCAAATGGCAATGAAAATGGAAATGAATAGTTAAAAAGTTATATTTGGAAAAAATAGTTAAAAGATCAATTATGTAATTTTACCTAGCTTCCTTCTAAAACTTATGATATAATTCTTTTTGTATATGAAGGAGGAAAAAATGACGGGAACATTTTTTAAAAGAGCGGGAGCGTACATTTTGGATTTATTTATTATTTCTTTAGTTGTCATGTTGTTATCTTATATTCCTTTTTTAAATCCAAATCGGGATGCTTACAATGAAAAGTATAATGAATTAGTTAATGTTTTTGAACAATATCAAAATAGTGAAATTTCTGAAGAAGAATATAATGAAGCAGCAATTCCTATTTCTTATGATTTATATCGGTTAAATATTCCAAGTACTATTGTGGATATGGTTGTTATTTTATTATACTTTGGTGTTTTACAATTTTTAGGAAAAGGACAAACAATTGGGAAAAAAATTTTTCAAATTAGAGTTGTAAGTAATAATGATAAACCATTAACGATTGTAAATTATTTACTAAGAGCGGTAATACTAAGCAATGTTTTGATTTCTTTAGGGGGAATAGCAGTTATTTGTTTTATGAATGCTGATAACTATTACATGGTATATCAAAACTTAAATTTAGTTGGTTATATCATAATGTATATTACTTTATTTATGGTTATTGTAAGACAAGATAATCGTGGTTTACATGATTTTGTGGCTAATACTAAGGTTGTTTTTACAAATGAAGAAATTGAAGCACGGTTAGAAAAAATTGAGGCTGAACAACAAGTATTAGAAAGTGAATTAGAGAAAAGTAAAGAAAAGTTAAAAAAGAAAGAAAATGTGGTTGAAGCTAAAACGACGAAACCAAAAAAGAAAACTAAATCAACAAAGAAAAAAGAAACTTAATCTATATGATAGGTTTCTTTTTTTATTATAAAGTTGTGGTTATAAAAAGATTTCATGATTTGATATAAAGCATAAATGTCTTTAGTTGCGCATACTTCTTTGGAAGAGTGCATGGCTAGTTCAACAATCCCAACGTCGATTGAAGAAACACTGACATGTCTTAAAGATAAGCCACTTAAAGTTGAACCGCCAGCTAAATCGTTTTTGGCTGTTACATTTTGAAACTTTATTTTTTCTTGGTGACATATGTCTTTTAATAAGCTAGAGAATATAGCATCAGTAACACTAGTTACTTCTTTTATTATAGCAAAACCTTCACCCATTTTGCCGATACTGGTTTTATCAGCATATTCGGGGTGATTAGGGTGAATAGCGTGGGTGTTATCTGCACTGATAATAAAAGATTGGGCTAAAGTACTTGTAATATCTAGGTTTAAAAAAGAAGCTATTCTTTTTAAAGTGTCAAGTAAGAAACTACTTTCTGCTCCTTCTTTGGTAAGAGAACCTATTTCTTCACTGTTAAAAGCTACAAAAACAGCAATATTTTTAGGCTTGCTGTTTAAGAAAGCAGTAAGACCACTGTAAACACTTGTTAAATTATCAATTCTGGGGGATATAAGAAGTTCTTCTTGAAAACCAAATAATGTTGGAAGAGAATTATCATATAAAAATAGTTCGAAATCGCCTAATTCTTCTTCTTTTTTTAAATTAAAAAAATTTTTATATAATGAATCCCATGTTTTTTCATCATTAGTTAAAGCAAAAATAGGCTGTAAATCAACTTGCATATTTAGATCTAGTTTGGAATTGGCCATGTCATTTTGATGAATAGCGACACTGGGAATGACCGCGACAGTTTTTTGGGCATCAACGATTCTTGTTTCCCAATTATTTTTCTTTTTAAGACAAATACGTCCGGCAATAGATAAATTTTTATCTAACCAGCCATAGTTTAATAAACCACCATAAGGCATGATGTTATAACCTAAATAATTTTGATTTAGGTAAACGCCATTTGGTTTTAACTCGAGTGATGGCGTATCTATATGGGTTGTTATAATATGAAAAGCATTGCTTTTTTCTTTAGGTATTTTGACAGCAATTATACTACTATCATTACGTTTCACATAAAAAGTAGGGGGAATATTTTCCCATTTTTCTTGTTCTGTTAATAAACTAAAATTTTGTTCTTTTAAAATGGTTTCTATTTCTTTTATTCCGGTAAAAGCACATGAAGCTTTGGGAATAAAAGATAATAAATTATTAATAAAGTCTTTTTTTTGCATATATATCATCCCTTTATAATGTGGTAAATAAGTGAAAAGATATACTTGATTTTTAACAAAATATATTGTAAAATCGTTCATGTTTGCAAAAAGAGGTGTGATATGAAAAAGACAAAAATTATATGTAGTATAGGACCGGCTAGTAACGAAGTAGATGTTATGAAAGCAATGGTTTTAAATGGAATGAATGTTGCGCGGATTAATTTTTCACATGCGACAATTGAAGAAAGAGAAAAAGCGGTTTCTTCTGTGCGGGAAGTTCGTAAACTAACTGGTTATAGTGTTGGTATTTTATGGGATACTAAAGGACCTGAATTTCGGACTTTGGTAATGCAAGAAGGTGGCATCACTTTAGAAGAAGGAAAAACGATTCAAATCGTTAAAGAAAATGTTATAGGTAATGAAGAACGTTTTAGTGTGAATCATCCGGAAGCAATAGATTCATTAAAAGTAAAAGATGTTATTTTACTGGAAAATGCGAAAATGCGGTTAGAAGTTATTGAAAAAGGAAAAGAAAGTGTGACTTGTAAAATATTAGCTGGTGGCGTTTTAGGCGATCGTAAAAGCATGAGTGTGCCAGGTGTATCTTTAAATATTCCGTTTATTAGTGAAGAAGATCGTAATGATTTAATTTATGCTTGTCTACATGGTGGCGAATTTATAGCTTTATCTTTTGTTAATTGTAAAGATGATGTTTTAGAAGTTAAAAAGTTATTAAAGGAACACCAACGGGAAGATTTTCAAATTATTTGTAAAATTGAAAGTGCTTTAGGAATTGAAAATGTTGAAGATATTCTAAGTGTTAGTGATGGTATTATGGTTGCGCGTGGTGACTTAGGAACAGAAATTCCTAGTGAAATGGTGCCAGTAGTCCAAAAACAGTTAATTAAAACTTGTCGTAAGATGAATAAGATTTGTATTGTGGCGACTGAGATGTTAGAGTCAATGATGAAAAATAATCGGCCAAAAAGAGCCGAGACAAGTGATATTGCAAATGCGGTTTTAGATGGAACAGATGCTGTTATGTTATCTGGGGAAACTACTATGGGAAGTCACCCGATTGAAACCGTTGAAGCTATGGCTAAAATTTGTGAGGTTACAGAAAAATATGCCGAATATAATTATGTAGAGCAATTACATAAAGTGGAAAATGCGCGTGATGCTATTGCGGTAGCTGTTGCTGATACGGCTAATCGTTTGAACGCTAAACTTATTACAACTGCTACAGTTCATGGTAGAACAGCTAAAATAGTAAGTAATTTACGACCTGTTTCACCTATTTTGGCTTTAACACCTAATGAAAAAGATGGCCGTAAACTTATCTTAAATTATGGAATATATCCAATGGTAATGCCTTTGATGAATTCAACTGATGAAGTTTTAAAAGAAAGTGTTAAAAAAGCGCATGAATTTATGGAATTACATTCTAAAGATATTCTTGTAATTACGGGCGGTTTTCCAAATACTGATGAAAATAGAACAACAAATTTAATGAAAATTGAAGAAATAGACTAAGTGTTTGACAAAATAAAGATATTTTGCTTGACTTAAAAGTAAATAAAATATAAAATATTTATAGAAATGAGGTTTTATTATGGGAACAGATGTAGGAACTGAATTAGGTTTTTGCGCACACTCAGCTAATATTTGGCAAGTAGTAGGATATGTATTATTAGTATTCAAAATTGTTATTCCAATTTTATTAATTATATGGGGAATGTTAGATTTAGGTAAAGCTGTAGTTGCGGCTAAAGATGATGAAATTAAGAAAGCAACAAAATCTTTAGCAATGCGAGCAATTTCTGGTATTATCATTTTCTTTATTCCAACTATTGTTAGTGTAATTATGGGTTTAGTTTCTAATTTCTCTGATGCTGTTGGTGAAGATTGGAACATTTGCCGTAGTTGTATTACAAATCCAAATGATCCTGATTGTGCTACTTTTGCTGAAGACGTTTGGAATGGAAGAGTGTAAAACTAGTAGAAATGCTAGTTTTTTTTTGATATAATGACCTTGTTAAGGAATGTGAGTGTATGAAAAAAGTAAGTGCTTTTTTATTTATGATTATGTTAAGTGGTCTTTTTTTTGTTAATGAAGTGCAGGCAATAGAGATTGAACATACTTGTCGTTATGCTGATAGTTCACAAAATAATGTCGTTTATATTTTTATGTATGATAATGGTGATGTTGAATCTTATGTCAAAAAAAGCAATGGAAAAATGGAAAATGGTCATCAAAAATATGGAAATAGTGAAGGCGTCCCATTAAATTGGGATGATTTGGAAAATCAAGATTCCTGTCCTAAATACACCTCTTTTAAAGATTCAGGATTATTTGGTGGCTATAGCATTAATGTTGGTAATAGTAGAAATGAGTTATCAAGTTATGATGGAATGATTTTGACTTTATCTGATTATTCATCTTTGGCTACTTGTACTTATAATGTGACGATAAGTGATGGTAGTAAGAAAGAAATTGTTCTAGGCATTCAACCAGAAGAAGGTTTTATTACTTATACACCTCTTGCTTTTTCAATGGGTGGTGATGAATTTGGCCCTCTTGGTGGTATTAATTATTTTTTAGATGGTTATTATGAAAAAATATATCTAAATGGAACTTTATCACCACAGTGTCCAAGTTTATATTTTTGTGAAGAAATAAATTCAAATATTTATACATTTGGGACGTCTTCAGTATGTGCAAGTAGTAATGATACGGGAATAGCAGTTAAGGGAACGTTTAAAAATACTTCGGATACTTCTGAAAAAGAAGATCAAAGTCGTGATGTTTGTAAAAAACATATTACCGATAAAATTCGCGATCAAATGACTGTCGTTTTTTCATATGATGTGGATGGTAATAAAGTTTTTTCTATTTATCGTAACAATAATACAAATCAAGGTTCCACTAATATTCCATATGATGGTGTTTCTAATTCTATAAATGGTGTGGTTTTTTCGATAGACCCCAATTATTATGATGAGTATTGGGATGATGAAACTTGTGACGATGCTGAAGCATATTTTAAATATAACAATGGTGCTTATGAACATTATGTTATAACGGCTGAAAAGCCTGAATCTTGGGAAAGTGGAAGTCCTGATGATTCTAATGGTCATGAACAAGACCAAAATCAGGAAAATAATAGCGATAATGGTGATTACAATTCTAACATTTGCGAAGGCGATAATTGTGATATTAGTTTTGGTGGTTTTTGCAATGAACCAAATGTGGCGAGAACATTCAAATTTTTAGGATTAGGCTTTTTTGTTTTAAAAATATTAGTTCCAGCAATTATTATAATTATGGGAATTGTCAATTTATTTAAGATTATTACTTCAGGAAAAGAAGATGAAGCTAAAAAATATGCGAAGATTGTTGTTCGAAATGTTGTGATCGGTATTGTGATATTTTTGGCACCAACACTAATTAATTTTGTGTACGATACAGTGAAAGCAGCTGTTTCTATTTCAGATAATAATCCGGCCGAAAAATGTATTGATTGTATTTTAGATCCTTTAAAATGTGAGGTTAAATAGCTTTTAAAACTAGTAAAAATGTAAAATTACTAGTTTTTTGCTTTATTTATTGTTATAATTGATAAAGAGAGAAAAAGTAGGGATTTGTATGAAAAAAATAAAAATGACTTTTTTATTATTCATTCTTTTTTTGGTAAGTGGTTGTGGATATGATGACGTTTATAAAGAATATAAAGCTGAATTAGATTCACTAGATTGCAGTTATGTGGCAACACAATATGAGGATACTGATCCTTATCCAATCAAAGATTATAAAATGCAGTTTTCGGCTGATGAAAATGGTTTTTATATTTCTTTAAATGGTCAAAGAGAAGCTTTATATGATAATGATGGGTTACACGATATTTCGTTTGGCGATTATATGTTAAAAGCTGATGAAAAAACATTAGAAAGTTTTTTGAAAAATTATAAAGAGAATGGTTGTCCGGCTCAAGTTTTTGCTGGTGTTAACTTGAATGATATTAGTTCGGCTTCTTTAATGGAATCTTGCTCAGCTGGTGATGGTCAGATGGGAATGTGCTTTTTATATAAAGAAGTAAGTGCTCAGCAAAGCCAAATTATAAAGAGTCAAGAATATACTAAGTATAGCGATATAATGAACCGAAATATCAATTTTTCCTTTGGATATGATTTAGAAAAAGATAAAGCATATTTTTATTTAGATAATGTTCAACATTCGTTTGAAGATAAATCTTTATTTTTACACGTTCAAGCCCAAGACAAGTATATATCAATTGATGAAGAAGATTATAATGAAATATTTAAAATAAATGGAAATAAGGTGACTTTTCCTTCAAATGATGATCTTTTTTTAGCAACGAATGCTGCTGAAACGTCAACGGTTGTTTATATTACAACTGATACAGATAAGTTTTTGATTGTAGATGAAGGAAAAGATAAGCCGACTGAAGAAAAGCCGGGAAATAACAAACCAGTTGAAAATGAAAAAGATGAAGAAACAGAAATACCGATTGATCCTGATGGTGAAGTAACGCCGGCGTCTGTTTGTGCTTCCCCTTCTTACCGAAAAGTAATGAAGGTTGGGGGTATTATTTTGAATTTGGTTCGTATTTTGGTACCAATAGCTATTATTGTTTTTGGGGCAATAGATTTATATAAAGCTATAACGTCTTCTGATGACAAAAGGATTAATAAAGCGGCTAAATCTATTATTGTCCGAGTTATTGCCGGGGTAGCGATCTTTTTGTTGCCGGGGATAGTTCAATTTGCTTTAAATATGGTTAATGAATGGTCAGATTATAAAAATTCTTGGTGTTGCTGTACGGATTGCCTATTAAATCCTGATTGTGATGTTAATTCTTGTAATAGTGATTCTTGTAAAATAGAAGGGATGAATTAAAATGAAAAAAATTTGGTTATTTGTTTTCTTGTTTTTCTTATTTATACCAGTAAGTAAAGCAGCTTATTATATAAAAACTGATGATGGTAGCTATAGGCTATGTGATGGATCTTCTCCTAGTTGTATTACGGTTTCACCAAATCAAGGTGGAGTTACGTTTAATTTGAATGATGATGAAATTGTATACAATAATATTTATTATTATTTTGATGGAGTAAGACAAGAGGAATATTATAAAAGTTTGTATGGAACTTCAAGAATGTATTTTTATCAAGATAAAAACGGCAGATATGTTTTGTGTGATACAGATTCATCTTGTAAAACATATACTTTTGATCGTTTAACGGAAATGGGAGCTTCAATTACGAATCAAAAAACAGTTGTTATGAATAATGCGGAAGGCCCAGGAGTTCCTGGTGATACATACTACTTTAATGCCCAAAAACAGGCAGCTGTTAATGAAGGAGATGCTAATAATCAAGGAAACGATTCATCTCCTAGTGGTAATGCCAATAATAATGTTTCCTTAGACGATTCAGAATATTGTGGAAAATTAAAAGAACCTTTAAAATTTATTGGTAATATTGTTTTAATTGTTAAAATTTTAATTCCGATTATAATTATTGGTTTTGGAATGATAGATTTTTTTAAAGCGATTGTTGGTTCTAAAGATGACGAAATTAAAAAATCTAGTCGTTCATTAATTTTTAGATGTGTTGCTGGTGTAGTTATTTTCTTTATTCCGACAATTGTTAGTGTTATTTTTTCTTTAGTTGATTCTTTTGCTAATATTGAAGGTGAATTTAATGCTTGTCAAAAATGTGTTTTAAATGTAAGGGAGTGTAAGTAAGATGGATTATTGTGATGGACTTCAATCTACATTTATAGTTATTGGCCATATTGTTAGAATTGCAAAAATATTAATTCCGATTGTAATTATTGGTTTTGGAATGATAGACTTTTTTAAAGCTGTTATTGGTTCTAAAGATGATGAAATAAAGAAATCATTAAAATCATTAATCTTGCGTTGTATTGCCGGTGTATGTATTTTCTTTTTGCCAGCCGTTATTGATTTAATCTTTGGTTGGGTTGATAGTTGGAATGGTGATTATCAAAAACAATATGAAGATTGTTTTAAATGTATTTGGGATGTTGGCTCATGTAAGTAAAGACTAGAAAAATTTCTAGTTTTTTTGGCTTTTACTGCTAAGAAAATATAGTAATTGACTAACTTACATGTTATAATATTTGCGTAAGAGTGTGTGAATTGTATGAAAAAAATGAAATATATTTTACTTTTTTTGGCTTTTTTTTGTTTTTTTAAATCAGTTGAAGCTGATACATGTGAGATAACAGAAAATAGTATTAAAACTTATTTTGCTGTTGATTATGCTGATGTTCCATACTGCAATAATTGTAGCAATGCCAGTTTTGTTGCTGGTTGTAGTGGTTCTAAAAACATGTGTACTAGTGGGTGCTATCCTTTAACAGTTGCATCTGTTTTAGTAAGCTACGGAAATGATGTTACACCTGAAGATGTTAGTGAATATTTATGCAGTAATTATAATTCTTCGGCTTGTAGTGTTAGTTATGATTCTATTAGTAATGGGACTGGTTTAGAAAACGAGTTTAATATGAAAATGGAAAGTGTTGGGACGTCACTTGATAATATTGATGCGGCTTTAAATGAAAATAAAGTTGTTTTAGCTTCTGTTAGGAAGACAAGTGCTTTTGCTAATCCTGCAGGTAGTGGTCATTATGTAGCAATTGCTTTAAAAGATGGAAATAGATATTATGTTATTAATACAGCGTCAAAAAGCGAGACTAATCGGAAAAGTGGTTGGTATACTAAAAGCCAAATAGAAGATTATGTTGTATCTAATATTAATGCTGGTTTATGGACGATTAAACCTAATGAGTGCAGTAATTCTGCTAGTGATTTAGGTCCTCAAGATGATGGTGATTTAGTGTGGCCACCGATAGCAAGTGATGATCCTCAATACGGCTGTAGCACCGCCTTAGTAAGAATAAATAGTTCTGGCGAAGAAGAATTTACTTCATTGGGACAGTTTTTGCAAGATATTTATTTTTTGATGCGAGTAGGCGCGCCGGCTTTAGTTTTGATTTTATCAACGATTGATTATATTAAAGCGATTACAAGTTCTAATGCTGATGAATTAAAGAAGGCAAATGGCCGAACAGTTAAACGTTTAATTATTGGTATATTAGTTTTATTGTTACCATTTTTGTTAGATGTTTTATTTGATTTATTTGGTTTGTATGATTTAAGTAGATGTAATATAGGCGGATAGGAGGTGTTTTCTGGTGATTGGTAATTGGATAAATACAATGTTTCAAACCAT
This sequence comes from uncultured Bacilli bacterium, assembly GCA_944336815.1. Classification (GTDB taxonomy): domain Bacteria; phylum Bacillota_I; class Bacilli_A; order RF39; family UBA660; genus Ventrenecus. The sequence goes on from CALVLG010000025.1 coordinate 9,618, forward strand.
AATGTTATGGATTGATAGTGTTGTTTATTGGTTTGCTGCACAGATATATGAATTATTTATAAGACTAGCAACAATTCAATTATTTAGCGATAGTTTTTTTCAAAATTTTGCTAGTCGTATTTATTCTATATTAGGTGTGTTTATGCTTTTTTATTTAGCTTATGCGCTTTTAAATGCGATTATTGATCCAGATAAATTGGCTAAGGGTGATAAAAGTGTATCTAAAATTGCTTCAAATTTGGTTGTTTCTTTGGTTATTTTAGGTTTATTACCATCAATATTTAGTTATGCTTATCGTTTGCAAAATTATATTCTGGCTTCTAATACAATTGGGGCAATTATTTTTGGTGGGGAAACAGTTGATCCAAGTTCTGGTGAAGAAAATGATACTATGTTGCAATATGGTAATTATTTATCGTTTTCGGTTTTAAATACATTTTTAAATCCTGATAATTACAATGTTCGGATTGATGCTAATCCAGATACTTCATGGATAAATGTGCGTGATGATATTATTGACAGAGGTGAATATGGTGGCCTTACTGGTTTGTCTGAAGCTATTGTGTACGGTGCACCTGATTTGAACGACGGAAACCAAGAAAAATATGTTACGTATCGGGTTGTATTATCAACTTTAGCGGGAGTATATTTATGTTATGTTCTTATATCATTTACTCTCGATTTAGGGGTTCGAGTTGTTAAATTTGCTTTTTGTCAATTAATTGCGCCTATTCCTGTTATAATGCGGATTGTTCCTGGTAAAAAGGGAACATTTGATAAATGGATGAAATTAACATTAACTGTTTATTTCGAAGTGTTTATTCGTGTTGCTTTTATGTATTTATCAATATACTTGATTTCTGAAATTGCGAGAACTAATGTATTGGGTGAGGTTTTCTCTGGCGGAATTCAAGGAATGTTAGCTTTTGCAATTATTATTTTAGGAATACTTACTTTTGC